>JAGRIO010000009.1 GCA_020443225.1 Pseudomonadales bacterium | reverse complement strand
CCACAAGTTATTCAGTGCTGATCCAGTACTGACCATTGCGCCTGAGTCACCTCACCAGACTGAATCATAATCCGGCAATGAAACAGGCCCGGAAAGTAGCTTGCAGACAATGTCACGGTTTCGGACCCAGCCTGCGTTCGCCGTTCATAGCCTGACAAGATAGCGGTGTTGAGTTGCTCAATAACCTTTTCAGCAGGCGTGCCGGGTGTAAAGTTGCTGCACAGGTAAAAGACCTCATTGCGTGATTCACGCAGGTAAAAGATCAGCAGGGCGAGGGCCAGCATGCTCACCGTTCCCAGTAACCAGCGAATCAATGTAGCCATGACTGTGTGCTTTGTTGAATCTGTGCGCTTCCCGTTGCCTGGTTTCACTGTTTTGCCGGCCTGACCTTCCCTGATGAGCGAATGACTTTATTTAACGTAAATGCCGGTACTTGTCATCTCAGAATGTGCTGGTGATCCGGACTGCCGGAGCCTCGGGGTTGTTCCTGCGCTGACTGATACGGATCATGCTGCTTGCGGCACACTGGGCTGCCCCCCCTGGTGGGGATGACAGCGACCTGCATATTCCTGGCTCGGACGCATGGACTCCGGAAGTCTTCAGGCGGGTCCTCAGCGGCTGGTGACCGTGCGGATACTGAAACCCCACCTATACTCATTAGTGAACTTCTCAGAGCAGCTACGCCGCCCGCCAGCAGCGAGCGGATTCGTCGCAGTACCAGGCCTTCCCCTGGCACTACGGCGTTGAACAAAAGGGTACTCAAAGGATGGACCGGTTTATCTCCGTACAGTGGAAAATACTTGCCCCAATGGTGCTGATTTTTGCACTGATCATGTCAGTGGTCAGCCTTTATTCTGCAGATCAGCAGAAGGAACGACTGCTGCGCATGACCGAACAGCAGATGCATGACATTCTCAACGGTTATCTCGACAGTATGAACACCCTGATGTTCACCGGGGCCATGAATAACCGCGAGATGCTGCGCCAGAAAATCAGCCAGCGCGACAGTGTCGAAGAAGTGCGTATGCTGCGTGCACCTGCGGTCAGCGATGTATTCGGTCCTGGCTATGACAATGAGAAGCCAGTGGATGAATTCGATCGCCGGGCGCTGGCCGGGGAGTCGATTGTGCAGGTAGAAACCGTTAATGGTGATCGTCACATCACAGTGCTGGAGCCCTTTGTTGCAGTTTCTGACCGCCATGGTACCAACTGCCTGACCTGTCATCAGGTACCTGAGGGTACCGTGCTGGGCGCTGCGAGAATTACCTACTCACTGGCAGCCCGCGATGCTGCCATTCATGATGAACTGCTGATCAGCTCCATTATCAATTTTCTGGTGGCGCTGGCAGGTCTTATGGTGATTTACCTTCTGATGAGGCGCTGGTTACATACGCCGCTGAAAAATCTGGAACGGACCGTTGACCTGGTTGGCCAGGAAGCGGATCTCCGGCCACGGGTGAAGCTCGGGGCTAACGATGAGTTCCGCACGGTCGGCCAGGCGATGAATCATATGCTTGACCGGTTTCAGCCGATTATTCAGGGTCTTGGCAGAACCATGCACGGGCTCAGCCAGTCTGCGGACAAGCTTGCGGCGGTCACCCGGGAGACCCGTGATGGCGTTGATGAACAGCAACGGGAGTCGGAACAACTGGCGCGATCCATTCAGGACTTATCCAAATCCGCGCAGGAAGTCGCGCAGAATGCCGCCGGAGCTGAGACCACCGCCAGTGATGCAAAACTTAAGGCGGAGTCCGGCAGCCTGGTGGTCACTCAGGTGGCTGATGTCATCCGGCAACTTGCACGGGAAGTAGATAGTGCTGTGTCCGTCGTCCGGTCACTGGCCGAAGATACGATGGCCATTGGCAAGGTTTCACAGTCAATCAACGAAATTGCAGAACAAACCAATCTGCTGGCTCTGAATGCGGCGATTGAAGCTGCCCGGGCCGGAGAACAGGGCAGGGGATTCGCAGTGGTTGCTGATGAGGTTCGCAGTCTGGCCATTCGCACTCAGGATTCAACTCTGGAGATCAACGCCATTATTGACCGGCTGGTCAGAGCGTCGGAAAGCGCTGTGCTGGCGATGGACAGCAGCAAACTGCAGGCGGACCAGAGCGTTGAAGACTCTCACCGGGCGGGTGAGGCCCTGAAGGAAATATCAGACGGGGTTGAAGCCATCAAGCGGATGAATACGATGATTGCCAGCGCCGCAGCGGAGCAGAGCCAGGTCGTCAGCGAAATCAACAAGAATATTCAGGCGATATCTGCCGTTTCACAGAAGACCGCCGATGGTGCTCATCGTACATTGGAAGAGAGCGATGAAATCGCCTATGTGGCGAAGCTGCTCGACAAGATGGTGAATCAGTTCAGGGCCTGAGCAGGCTTCTCAAACCGGCAGCCATGTTCTAAGGTGCTGGCAATCCCTGAACGGATGTTGACAGTTGACCCTGAAGCCGCCCAAACCGCGCAGTCTGCAGGATTTTCGCATGCAGGAAGTGCACTATGACATCAAAGTCATGGCGCCTGGCGAGGTTCTGCGCCGACCCGCGCATGTAGCCGGGTACTTTTACCATGTCCTGGAAGGTGAAATAGAGGCAGTTGTGGCGGGCGAAGCCCGGCTGTCAGCTGGCCCGAAAGACACCCTGGTAGCCAGTGGATTCGTCGGGCATGTCATTCAGAATCACAAGTTTGCGCCGGCAAGGGTTCTGATCGGTACCGAACCCTATGAATATCTGTCCTGGCTGCCTGCGACCTTTACCCTGTCCTTGTACCCCTATGATCCCGACGATTCCCTGAACAGACGTCTGCTGCTGGCAATGGCACTGGTCATTGAAGAAATTTCAGATCCCGTGGTAGCGCCGGACCAGTTGTCCCTGGAACGGACCGCCGAGCTGATCATCTTTTACTTCTTCCGGATGGGCAGTATGGGTGACGGTCAGCTCGACCCATTCCCCTGGAGCGACAAACGGCTGATGGCGTCAGTTTCAGCGATGCAGGATGACCCGGCCCGTAACTGGACGCTGGATCAGCTGGCAAAACTGGCCAGCATGTCCCGCTCGGCGTTTGCCGAAAGATTCAGACAGGTGCTGGGTGTCACACCGATGCAGATGCTGTCGGAGTTCCGTTTGCGTGTTGCAATGCGCAATCTGCAGCAAGGTGCCAGCATCAGCGAAACGGCGCTGCGCTGTGGATATGGCTCCGACGAGGCTTTTATACGAGCCTTCAAACGCGTGTTTGGCAATACGCCAGCGCGCTGGCTGCGCGAGCAACATCGAAGTATGCTGGACGCCTGATCAATTTTTCAGGTATTGCAGATATCCCCGCCTGACACATTCAACACTAGTATTGAGCCAGAAGTCACCTTTGCTGGTACGCCAGCCCGGTGGTGCGCCAGCCCGGTGGTTCGCCAGCCCGGTGGTGCGCCAGCCCGGAGGTACGGGTGGTCCGTCGCCCCGAGATAGCCGGGCGCCGTTCAGCATCAAGGTCGTTTAACTCACCAGAATGAGAAGAGGGGAAGTTCATCATGGCTCTGGAATCTGTATCAGCGCTGGGTTATATCGAAATTGGTGCCTCAGATCTGGCCGCCTGGAAGCAATACGCTACAGCGGTGCTGGGTGTTGAGGTGCTTGAAAATCAGGGTGAGCTGTTGCTTCGCTATGATGAGGAAATCTGGCGAATCAGAGTCACTGATAGTGGTGAAGACGATATTACCTGCGCCGGTTTCTTATGTGAAAGTGAGTCTGTGCTTCTGACGGTGGCAGCACGGCTGCGTTCTCTGGGTTTCGATGTGACCGGCGCGAGTGCTGAAGATATAGCCAGGCGGGGTGTTGAAGCGATGCAGATTTGTCATGATCCGGCAGGTTTGCGAATCGAACTTTATACGGGTTCCCGTTCAGCAGCAGGCAGGTTCATTTCACCAGCCGGCGTGTCCGGATTTGTGACCGGCGAGCAGGGGCTTGGGCATATGGTACTTACGGTGCCCGATCCCGACGCTGCCAACAGATTCTATATGGAAGGTCTCGGCTTTCTGCTGTCTGATCATATCTATATGCAGACACCCATGGGCGAATTAATGCTGACATTCCTCCATTGCAACCCGCGCCATCATACGCTGGCCCTGGCGCCGATTCCTGTGCCTCAGCGACTCAATCATTTTATGTTGCAGACTGTGGAATTCGATGATGTGGGTTACGGGCTGGATCGTGCCAAAGCCCATGGCGTTCGCATAGCCTCCTCGTTGGGAAAGCACACCAATGATCACATGACCAGTTTCTATATGGTCACGCCGTCGGGTTTCGATTGTGAATATGGTTACGGCGGTATTGAAATTGATGATGCCACCTGGGAAACCACGTCTTACAACGCGCCCAGCTTGTGGGGGCATGCCCGTAACTGATGAACATCTGTGTCAGCCAGCTGAAGAGATTAACAGTAATGCGTGCGACGCATAAACGACGGTAAGAACAAGGAGGGTAACCATGTCAGAACAGCTGATTACCACTGACCGGCAAGTTGATGTCAGTCAGTGTTTTAACCCACAAACCGGCACGTTGCAGCGACACATTTTTACCGACGAAGCGATCTACCAGCAAGAACTGGAACGGATCTTTGCCCGTGGCTGGAACTTCATGTGTCATGAAAGCCAGATACCTGCTGCCGGTGATTTCTTCATGAACTGGATCGGCGAGGACGAAGTAATCGTCGTTCGTGATCGTGAAGGCAAGATCAATGTTTTGCTGAATAGTTGCCCTCATCGCGGTAATACCGTTTGCAGGGCGGAAATTGGCAATACCCGCAGCTTCTTCTGCTCTTACCATGGCTGGAATTTTGATCTGGATGGCAGGCTGGTTGGCATGCCAGGCGAGAAAGAGTTTTACCGTGATGAAATCGACAAGTCCGTCTGGGGCTTGTCACCTGCCGCCAAAGTAGAGAGCTACCGGGGTTTTGTTTTCGCCACACTGGACCCGTCAGCACCTGCGCTGGCAGATTATCTGGGTTGGGTAGGCCGCCTGGGTATCGATTTTCTCGCATCAAAGGGTGAGCTGGAGTTTCTGGATGGTGTGGTAAAAAACCGTATTCAGTGCAACTGGAAACTGGCGGTCGATAACCTGTATGACTGGTATCACGTCAAAGTTTCACACGGGACAGCGCTGAAGCTGGGTCTGGTGTCCGATGCGGCGATGGCGCCCATGGATCAGATGGTGTTGCTGGGCGAACTGGGCCATGGCATCGGCGGCCCGGGTATCAGTGAAGAAAAATTCCAGGATTCCATGCGGCGGTTGCAGGCGGGTGAGCCGGCCTCAGTGTGGTACGACCGGAACGTTGCTGACCGGATGACGGGCAATATGATTGAAGAGCTGGGTCCCGTGGGCAAACGTTCTTTTGGTCACCCCAATATTTTCCCCAATCTGTGGGTCGCTCTTACTAATCAGTTGTGCCTGCGGATTCCTCGCGGCCCCTTTGAAACGGAACTCTGGTGGTTCACTTTCCAGGTGAATGATGAACCGGAGGAGCGCCGTAAGTTCAATCTGTTCATGGCCAATCATGTCTTTGGCCCGGCAGGGATTCTCGAGCAGGACGATGGTGAGAACTGGAGCCATTCTACCCGTGGTGCAAAAGGGGCATTTGGGAAGAAGCTGCCGCTCAACTTCGCCATGGGAAAGGGCAGTGACCGCATGGAAGCCGATGCCTCCGGGCAGTCCCGGATTGAAACGGTGGTTAATGAGCATGGCCAGCGCTGGACCTATCAGGCCTGGCAGGAATGGATGCAGGCGGATAGCTGGGAGACGTTGCTGGCTAATCACTCGCAGCCGCCACAGGGAGATTGCTGATGAGCGGGCAGCGCAATGCTAACGAGGGAACTGAAGCACTGTATGCGGCAATGCTGCGGCAGTATGAAGTCGAACAGTTCCTGTTTTATGAGGCCGATTTACTGGATAGTCGTCGTTATGATGACTGGCTGACGCTGCTGGCTGACGACATTCATTACTGGATGCCTCTGCGCCGTACCACGACAGCGCGTGAAGTCGACAGGGAATTCACCCGGCCCGGTGGTATGGCCTTGTTTGACAATGATAAGGAGATTCTGACGATGCGGGTACAACGTCTGTCGGTTGGCCGCGCCTGGGCTGAAGACCCGCCGTCCAGAACACGCCGTCTGATCACAAACATACGGGTGCTGGCTGATGCAGACGGCGAGCTTCAGGTAGCCTGCAATTTCAAACTATACCGGACCCGGCTTAACAGCGAAGAAGACAGCTGGATCGGGCGCCGGGAAGATACCCTTCGTCGCCAGGGTGACAGCTTTGTACTGGCCCGGCGGCACATTTTTCTGGAACAGACTGTCATCCTCTCACAAAACCTCAGTAACTTATTCTGACAGGTAAAACGCCATGGGCAGACTCGACAATCAGGTTGCACTCATCACGGGGGGGGCATCGGGGCTTGGGGCCGCGATCGTCAGACGATTCGTGAAGGAGGGCGCAAGTGTGCTGGTGCTGGACCGCTCGGAACAGGGTTGCGCCGACATGCAGGCCGGTCTGGGTGAAGCGGTTCACTGTGTGACCGGTGATGTTCGATCCATGGCAGATAATGAAAATGCCGTTGCAACCTGTCTTGAGCGCTTCGGGAAGCTGGATTGTGCCATCGGTAATGCAGGAATCTGGGACTACAACCTGACTCTGGCGAAAATGCCTGCCGAGAGACTGGAGGCTGCCTTCGATGAGATGTTCAGCGTGAATGTCCTGGGTTACCTGAACCTTGCCAGAGCTTCGCTTTCAGCCCTGGCGACTACCAGGGGCTCAATGATTTTTACCATTTCCAATGCTGGTTTCTGGCCCAGTGGCGGCGGCGTGCTGTATACCGCCACCAAACACGCAGCGGTGGGTATGGTGCGGCAACTGGCGTGGGAGTTTGCCCCACATGTGCGGGTCAATGGCGTAGCACCGGGAGCCATAGCGACGCAACTGAAGGGGCCAGAGTCGCTGGATATGCAGAATAATCAGTTCCCGGCTGCTGCTATGACTGCAACTGCCGGGAGCTTCGTCCCGCTCGGTGAGATGCCAACGCCAGAGGAATATGCCGGTGCCTGGGTGTTCTTCGCCAGCCGTGAAGACAATGTCCCATCAACCGGCGTGATTCTCAATCATGATGGTGGATTTGGTATACGAGGGCTGGGTCCGGTGCCACGCGGAGGTGATGATCTGCTGGATGATCTGAACATTCCGTCCTGACGCTGGTAGTTCAGCGTTTCTGACCCTGCCATCTCGCGCAAAATAAACGCGGGGCCAGGCAGTTTCAACCCTGAGGTCTTCTGAAGCGCAGTAAATCTGGTTCTGGCAGGGCGATGAACAAGGCAGCCCATGAAGGCGCTGTAGCGGCTCTCTTGGCCGCAATCCGGTCCAAACTGGTCAAAAGTTGATAAGGATCAATGAGTGTGGTTTTCTGCGTGTTATTAATGGTTAATCAGATTTTTAGTTTTCTAATGGCCAGACGGATAGTCAGCCATCTAATGGTTAATCAAATGATTAACCAACTCAGGAATACATATTTAAATTCAGAGAGAGGAGAGAACAATGGGAGCAGCAGGTACTCAGGCCATTCCGGCCAGTGAAACGCATGTCGACGTGGTGATAGTTGGCGCGGGCATTTCTGGTATTGGCTCAGCCTACCATCTTCAGGATCAGTGCCCGGAAAAGAGTTACGCAATTCTGGAAATGAAAGATACCTTCGGCGGTACCTGGGAGACTCACAAGTATCCCGGCGTCAGATCCGATTCCGATCTGTATACCTTTGGCTACCGCTTCAAGCCATGGGTCGGGGCACCCATAGCCAGCGCAGAGGAAATCCTCAAGTACATGAACGAGGTGATTGAGGAAAATGGTATTGCGCAGCATATCAATTACGGGCATCGCATCGTTAACTGCGCTTTCTCACGGGAAAGCAATCTGTGGACGGTGACGGCGGTACGTCAGTCAGACAACCAGACGGTCGTGTTTACCTGTAACTTCCTGTGGATGTGCCAGGGCTACTATGACCACGAAAATCCTTATGTTCCCGAATGGCCCGGTATGGACCAGTACAAGGGGCAGTTTGTCCATGCACAGCTGTGGGACCCGAACATCGATTACACGGGCAAGAAAGTGCTGGTTATCGGATCTGGTGCGACAGCGGCGACAGTCATTCCGGCGTTTGCAGAGAAAGCCGAACACGTCACCATGCTGCAGCGTTCTCCGACCTACTTTTTCTGTAGCGAGAACAAGAATGAACTGGCAGACCGGCTGCGGGAAATCGGCATCGACGAGCCAACTATCCACCGGGTCGTGCGGGCTCAGATTATGTACGACCAGGATATGATGACCAGACGTTGTCAGGAAGAACCGGATGCCGTATTTGAAGAGCTGAAGATGCTGGTCAGAATGTATGCCGGCGAAGATTTTCAGTTTGAACCACACTTCACGCCCAAGTACCGGGTATGGCAGCAGCGACTGGCCTTCTGTCCGGAAGGCGACATTTTCCGAGCGGCCGTTGAAGGCAAGCTCACGCCAGTGACTGACACACTGGAAACTTTTACCGAGAAAGGCGTACGTACCAGCTCTGGTGAGGAAATCGAGGCGGACATCATTGTTGCAGCTACCGGATTCAACCTCTCTGTGATGGGCAACATTCCCTTCGAAGTGGACGGTGAAGCGGTGGACTGGAGCAAAACCGTTAATTACCGCGGCATGATGTTTACCGGTGTGCCGAACCTCCTGTGGGTAATGGGCTACTTCCGCGCCAGCTGGACCTTGCGGGTCGATATGCTCGGTGACTTCGTCTGCAACCTGCTGAATCATATGGACGCAAAAGGTGTGCAGAGGGTAGAGGTCGCATTGCGCAAAGAAGATGCCGACATGGAACTGCTGCCCTGGATTGAGT
This sequence comes from Pseudomonadales bacterium, assembly GCA_020443225.1. Lineage (GTDB taxonomy): Bacteria > Pseudomonadota > Gammaproteobacteria > Pseudomonadales > Azotimanducaceae > UBA4582. The sequence continues at coordinate 19,713 of JAGRIO010000009.1, read as the reverse complement.
CTGATAACTTTAACCCCAGCTATCTGATGCGCGGTCTGGACCAGATGCCACGCCGGGGTTCAAAGCCTGAATGGCGACACAATCAGGACTACTGGCGTGAGCGTGATGAGATTCCCAACATCAATCTCGATAGTGAAGAATTCATCTACGACGGCAAGCAGGCCTCAGCAGCCAACGCGGCCTGATAAAATCTGCTCAGGTGTTAACAGAAAGGGGCCTTTATGGCCCCTTTCTTGTTTATGCGTGATGTACCTGCAAGGCATCTGCATAGGCAAACAAGGCCGGTGCACCTCCGGTATGCCAGAACAGGACCTTATCACCAGCAGCGATTTCGCCCTTGCGGATCATGCCAATTAACCCGGCCATCGCACGGCCGGTATAAACAGGGTCGAGCAGGATTCCTTCAAGTCTTGCGGTCAGTGTGATCGCTTCAATTTCTGGTTCACCAATGACCCCATAGCCCTCGCCAAGATATTGATCATTGAGTATCAGGTCATCCTGGCTGAATCGTAAGCCAGCCCCGATATAGTCACTGGTGGCATTGGCGAGCCTCAGAATGTGCTGGTCAAAGGGAACCTCGTCAGTTTCGCCTTTATCGATGCTGATGCCGGTGATCTGATAATTTTTTTGTAGCAGAGCCTTGCCCAGCATCAACCCTGCATGGGTGCCGCCAGAGCTGGATGCAAAGACAATATGGGTCAGGCTTTCAGTGTCCAGCTGGGTTTCCAGTTCTTCCAGTGCTTGCACGAAACTGTAGGCGCCCAGTTCATTGGAACCGCCATAGGGAACGATGCAGGGCTTTCTGCCGTTCTGCATCAGCGCGGTGGCCAGTGCAGAAATGTCCTCCCCTTTTCTGTGCTGTCCGGCCCAGTGAATGTTTGCGCCGAATAACTGATCAAGCAGCAGGTTGCCGGTGGCGGTTTCGGGTGCATGGCCACCCAGTACCAGATGACATTCCAGTCCCAGCGCCGCGGCAGCAGCTGCGGTCTGACGACAGTGATTAGACTGTATGGCACCCGCAGTAATGACAGTGTCGCAATGCCGGTCCAGGGCTTCCTGAAGAATATAGGCAAGTTTTCTGGTTTTGTTCCCCCCCAGAGCCAGCCCGGTCAGATCATCCCTTTTCATCCATAGTTCAGGTCCGCCGAGCTTTTGTGTCAGCTGCAGCAGTGGCATAACGGGTGTGGGGAAGTAACCGATAGTGCAGGGAGAAAAGGTTTTCAGGGACATTTGCCGGAACCTGGTGTGAGCTGACAGATGCCGGGCACTTTGCCGACTTCCCGGGTAATTCTCAAGTTGCACTGGTAGAAGGTTTAAACCGTCGCCGCCCCACAATTGACTGATCCGGATACTCACGTTAAGTTGAAACAGAACTAATGTACGGGGAACAACATGGCTGAAGAAGTCGTCGTAGTAGCAAAAGCTGAAGGTAGCATCATAGGCGGTATGATCTGGATGGCGGTAATATCTATTCTGCTGTTCTGGTTACCTGTGATCGGGCCGCTGGTTGCCGGGGTCGTTGGTGGTAAGAAAGCCGGTGGCGTTATGGCGGGGATGATGGCGGCTTTGTTGCCTGCGATTCTGATCGGTGGTTTGCTATTTGTATTTGGTTCAGCGTTAACGGGTATTCCCATTCTGAGTATGATTGCAGGCGCGGGCGCTCTCGTGCTGTCGCTCGCCGGGGTGGGTCCGTTGCTTATTGGTGCCATCGTCGGGGGCGCGCTGGCCTGATCTTTCTGGTTCAGCGGGCAGTCAGTTGCTAGACTGCCCGGAAATCCGCTGCCGGCATTTCCTATGAACCACCTTGATTTCTCTTTACCGATACGTCTGTTCAGCATCCTGTTGTTATTGTGCTCTGGTGCAGCTGTGCAGGCTGCCGGAAAGATACCTTTTCAACCGCTGGATGTCTTCGATCTGCAATGGGTCAGCGACCCGCAGATCAGTCCGGATGGTAAAACCATCGCCTATACCCGTCGTGGTTACGACATCATGACTGACGGGGGCCGTAGCAGCATCTGGTTGATTGATGCCGATGGGGATAATCATCAGCCGCTGACCGGTTCTGCTGATCACAGCGCCTCGCCGCGCTGGTCACCGGACGGTGACAGGCTGGCTTATGTTTCCAGTCAGAACGGACGTCGTCAGATTCATATTCGCTGGCTCGCTACCGGTCGTGATACGGCCATTACCCAACTGCAATCGTCACCGGGCTCGCTGACCTGGTCGCCGGACGGGCAATATCTCGCCTTTACTCAATTCATACCTGGTTCCCGGGAACCTCTCGCCAAAAGCCTTAATAAGCCCCGTGGTGCAGAGTGGGCCGAAGCACCTGAAGTGTATCAGGATCTTTGGTACAGGTCTGATTCCGCGGGATTCCTGAAACCAGGCTATAGCCAGATCTTTGTTGTCAGTGCGATTGGCGGCATGCCGGTACAACTGACGGATAAGGAAGTCTCTCATGGTGGCCGGTTAGCCTGGAATAAAGCTGCCAGTGCCATTTACTTCAGTGCAAATTATGCGGATGACTGGCAGCATGATATGACCGAATCCGACATTTATCGGGTTGATGTTGCCAGCCGGGAAGTGACCCGGATAACAGACCGGGATGGCCGCGATTCGTCGCCTCAGGTTTCACCGGATGGGCGTTGGCTGGCTTATCTGGGAAACGATGACAAGGGCAAGTATCAGGATGCCAGGCTGTATGTGACATCTGTCGAAGAATATGAACCCCGTCAGCTCAGCAATCTTGACCGGCCAGTCACTGGTTTTGAGTGGGGTGCCGACAGTAAATCGCTGTATATCAGCTATGAGGCAGATTCTGTCAGCAAGGTTGGGCGGTTATCCATGAAAGGTGACCTTGTCGACCTGGCGAGTGGACTGGGGGGCGCCAGCGTCGGCAGACCCTATTCCAGTGCAGACTTCAGCGTATCCAGAAATGGTGTGCTGGCTCACGACCTTACGGAATCTGAACAACCCGCCAATCTGGCAGTGACCACCGGTAAGCGTACCCGCAAACTGACTGATCTGAATGCCGACATGTTGTCGGTTCGTGATGTTGCAGATGCAGAGTCCATGACGTTCAGGTCTTCTCACGACGGGCTTGAAATCCAGGGCTGGATTATCAAACCACCGGGCTTTGACCCGACCAGACAATATCCTCTGATCCTTGAGATTCATGGCGGTCCACATACCGCCTATGGCGATTACTTCAGCGCTGAATTGCAGCTGTATGCAGCGGCGGGTTATGTGGTGCTGTATACCAATCCCCGTGGGTCAACGAGCTACGGCGAAGACTTTGCACTGAAAATTTATCACGATTATCCCGGCCATGATTACGATGACCTGATGTCTGGTGTCGATGCCATGCTGGCGACCGGTTATATTGACGAAAAAAATCTGTTTGTCACTGGAGGCAGTGGCGGCGGTATCCTGACAGCGTGGATAGTCACCCGCACGGACCGGTTCAGGGCTGCTGTTTCGCAGAAACCAGTCATCAACTGGTTTACTCATACGCTGGTTGCCGATATCGGCAGTTTCTTCTGGCCCAATTGGTTTGCCGATAAACCCTGGGAAAATCCTGCTGCTTACATGAATAAGTCGCCGGTAACTTTCGTCCAGAACGTGAAAACACCTACCATGCTGATCACCGGCGAGCGTGACTGGCGCACACCGATGTCTGAAAGCGAACAGTTCTATCAGGGTTTGCAGATGAACAAGGTGCCCAGCGCGTTGGTACGCATCAAGGACGCGGGTCATTCCATCGCAGCCAGACCGTCTAACATGCTGAATAAGGTGATGCACGTGTTGGGTTGGTTCGATAAATATAAATTGAAGGATGAGCAGGAAGCGAAAACCGATGACTGATCCTTCTGCACTTCGCTGGGGGCACATCAATATTAATGTCTCCAGTCTGGAGGCATCCATTCGATTCTATGAGCTGTTGGGATTCTCGGTGTTTTTGCCGGGTATTCCCTATATTGGCATCCGGCGAGAAAAGCCTGGCAAACTCAGCGCGGGCGAGGCGGCAGCGCTGGGTATGCCGGAAGACATCAGGGCGCGTGCCTGCATCATGCAGTTGGGTGACAGTTATCCGAAACTCGACCTGATGGAGATTGAACACAGCAGTCAGGCGCGTGAACCACTGACTTCTGCGGACCGGGGTTTAGTGCGCTTTTGTCTGGGTACGACTGACCTGATGGCCGAATATGAGCGACTGACAAACGCAGGGGTGAGTTTTCTGACTCCACCTGAAAACTGTGACAACGATATGGCCAGCATCGCCCTCTGCACTGACCCTGACGGTACGCTCATCGAGCTGATTGAACTGAACAGAAGGCGCTGGGAGCAGGATCAGCAGGCCTGACAGCAGACTTGCTTCAGGGGGTTTCTGCTTCAGGACTCCGGGCCCAGATGCTCTGCCAGGTGGTAATGCTGTCACTCAACTCATCCAGCATGACGCCTGCTTTGATTATGTCGCCAGCTTCGAACCAGCGAACTTCGCCTTCTATCTGCAGGTGGTCGGCGTTTTTCACTTCGACGGTCAGTCGGGTACCTTCAGGTAAGGGTACGTACAAAACCAGTTTCATTCCGGTAGCAGAGACATCAAGCGTTCTGGCAGACAGGTAGGCGCCCACCAGTTCAGGCTCTGTTTTACAGGCAATCACCTGAACAACCAGTTCTTCTTCCCGTTCGATTCTCGGAGGTCGCTCGTTCATGGATATATTCACCTAACACTGTGGTTCATCAGACGCGTGGTGATCATTACGTAAAATGCGGCCGATTAAAAGTCATGAGCGGTGCTGGTATTGCGCGGTGGGCTTGCGCACAATCGGTTGCACTAACCAGATGTCCTGACAAATGGAGCGCTGAAATGAAAGTTTCTGTTAGACCGCCGCTAAAACGGCTGCCAACGATGCTGCTGGTGGTTACCCTGGCTGGGTGCCAGTCTGCCGCTGAGCCTGGCGGAACGCTGACTGTCGCCGAAACACCCACCCGTGCCATTACTGACGAAGGGCACTATGTATCCTGGACTGAACACCTTATTGACAGTGATGAACTGAACAATAACGAAGGCATTCGGGGCGGTGATGGACTGAAGATCGCAGATGTAGACCGGGATGGGTGGCCAGATGTCATTTCAGTTCATGAAGATTCGCACTATCTGCGAATAGCCTTCGGAACGGCCTCTCCTGACGAATGGGTTAATGTCACGATTGCCAAAGGACGGGTGGTGGGTGCGATAGAAGACGTTGCGGTGGGTGATGTTAACGGTGATGGCTGGCCCGATCTCGTGGTTGCCTGCGAAGAAGCGCATCTTGCCTATTTTCAGAATCCTGCGCAGAAGGTTCGTGAAGCTGAGTGGGCATCACTGGTGCCATCGGTCACGACAGGTCGTGGTTCCTGGTTGCAGGTAACGATTGAGGATCTGAACGGCGATGGCCGGAATGAAGTGGTTGCGGCAAACAAAGGCTTTGCTGACGTCGTGCGTCTGAAACCCGGTGAGGTTGTTCAGAAAACGACCTCAATGTTTACCTTAACGGGTGACCCGTTGACTGATGACAGTTGGCAGGAACAGCCCCTGCACACCGATGGCATTCCCAATCAGGCGCTGGCAGTTGATATTGATCAGGATGGCGATACAGACATTCTGGCAGCCAGTCGTCTGAAACGGCAGGTTCACTGGTTGCTGAACGACGGGGTTGATGAAGCGGGTCAGGTGAGGGTTACCGCTGTTGAAGTGCAAATCGCACCGGCCTTCGATACCGAAGACGGATGGCGAGCAGTCTCCAATGCTTTCAATGCAGATTTTGCTGATATGAACGGTGACGGCCGTACTGATCTGATTCTTGCGGTTGCCGAGTTTTACAGGGCTGACAGTAAGCGCTGGGACGACCAGCCTCTGGTGTGGCTGGAGCAGCCCGCTGACTTGCGCTCAGAGCCCTGGAGAATGCACCGGATAGGCAGTCTGGTGCCAGACTGGGTTACCGGATTTACGGTGGCAGACATTGACGGGGATGGTGACCTGGACGCTATCGCAGGTGGCTATTCTGGGCTTAACTTGCTTCGTGGCGGCTATTCAGGTGCTTCCCGTGATGAAGACGATCCCGACGTGACTGCTGCAGATACCCTGGGACGAATGGCGTGGTTTGAGAATCGGGAGAAAGCTGAAGGCCAGTGGATTCGTCACGATATTTCCCGTCGCGTGCGTGGAATGTACGACGAATTCATCGCCCGGGACATGGATGGCGACGGTGACACTGACTTTGTTGCCACACGGGGTAACAGCGGTATCTATGATGGGGTGTTCTGGCTCGAACAGGTTCGGACCCTGTCGCCGCAGCCAGCATTCAGGGCTGCAAGATCCTCTGACAGCAGGCAAATGCCTTTGGCCCCGGAAGACTGGCAAGATCAATATGGCAAGGGGGCGAGCGATATCGCACCCAACAAGGCCGCACAGCAAGAGGCGCTGAAACATTGAAAGACATAACTGGTGATGTGCGGGAAACGAGTGCCTGATGATGACGCTGAACGGAGGGCACAAGGACTGCTTGTTACTGCTGTCTGTTATTTTGTTATTTGCCTGTGTTGTGCACCAGGGCTGGGCAGGTATCAGTATGACACCAGACGGGCTTATCTATGCCAGCATCTCGCTCTATTCGGCGCTGGGTGAAGGCAGTTTCTGGTTTCCCTACTCAGTCTTTGATGAACCTGCATTTCATCACCATCCGCCACTGGTCTTTGGCTTGCAGAGTTTGTTTTTTCGCCTGCTGGGTACCGGTTTCTGGGTAGAAAATGTCTATCAGATCGTGCTGCTGTTGCAGACAATCTGGTTGCTGACGAATATCTGGGGGCGCAGGGGCGGTTGGTATGTTATTTTCCTGTGGCTGACTATGCCAACGGTCGCACTGATTTATACCGATAACTTCCTGGAAGTTACCCTGACCCTTTTCGCCGTGATGTCAGTCTGGGCACAGCAACGGGCCGTGACCGCCAGAGCATCCGGTGGCTGGTTGTTGCTGGCGGCGCTGGCGATTGTACTGGGCTTCCTCTCAAAGGGGCCGGTGGCATTGTTTCCGCTGGTCGCTGTGTCGGTGCTGAACTGGCGAGACCATGCCAGTATTTCTGTGATCCTGAAACAGCAATGTCAGCTTGTTGCGCTGGTGCTTGGAATGGCAGGGCTGCTGATGCTGTGGGAGCCTGCCCGGCTATCCATGTCGCGTTACTTTGAATATCAGTTGCTGGGTACCTTCAAGGGATTAATGCCACAGGTACATGGTCGTGATTTTCTGCTGCTGACAGCGGTCAGAAATCTCGCGCCCGCATTGCTGTTAACATTGGGGCTGGCTTTCTGGTTGAAGGAAAAACCCACACGGGAATCCGTTGCCTGGCTGGTGATTGCGTTGTCAGCACTGTTGCCGATGTTTCTGAGTCCCAGGCAATTCGTCTGGTATATCGCACCCTGCCTGCCGTTTTTTGCGTTAGCATTTGCATCAGTATTAAGAAAGCCCGTCGAGGTGGCCGCCGCCCGTTTGCCTGCTCAGGTCGCCCTGCTGCCGGGGTTGCTGGCTGTCGTGTTCGTGTATCTTGCAGTCACCGCATTCGGTACGGCGGATAATGATTATGAAGAAATCAGAGATGCTGACGCGCTGTCAGAGTTGATTCAGCCAGGCGAGTCCATAGGTACCTGCCAGAGTACAGACGATTTTTACCGGTTATTTCTGTATCTGGCTCGCCGGCATCAGATTGCGGTGCTGCCTCACTTGCAGGCAGATTACATTATTTGTAATCAGTCTCCCGGTGCAGCCTTCGTACCGGCGCGAATAGTGCTTGAGTCCACTGGTCTGTATGTCACAGAGCAGATCCGTCAGTGAATCAGAGTCTGGCTTGCGCCTGGATGGGGACGTGAAGAACACATCGGGTTCCGGGTGCTGTGTTTTGCCAGTGGACTTCGGCTTTCAGACGCTCAGCCCTGAACCGGATATTGGCCAGTCCTCCTGAATCCGGAGCGACAGGATCAAGTCCCTCCCCGTTATCTGCTATTGAGATACTGAGATTGTTGTCCTGGTATGAGATTGCCAGCTCAACCCCGGTGGCATTGGCATGGTGCAGGATATTGCTGATCAGCTCCCGCACAATCCTTGACAGATGGTAGGTGACTGATGGTGCCAGTGCCGGGTCTGATTCCAGCGCTGCTGAAGAGCTGAAAGCAAGTCCTGCACCATTTAACCTGAGGCGCGCTTCTTCAGTCAGGTTAGCGACGAAATCCTTCAGGGATTCATCCTGGTGGTTGACGGTATGAATGGTCTGTCGCAGGCTTTCCAGCGCATCTCTCGCCAGTTCAGAGGTTTGCTGATTGTCAGTGTGGATGATGGAAACAAGTCTGGAGCCTACGTCGTCATGCAGATCGCGGTAGATCTTGCTTCGCTCTTCCGCGGCAGCCCGCTCCAGTTCCATCTGACGGTTCTCCCGATAACTCTGCTCAAGTGCGAAGGTTGTTTCCCTGACCCGGCTCTCTAATTCTGAGTTCAGCGCTTCGCTATCCTGCAGAGCATTGACGAATCTTGTCAGCAGGTGGCTGTAGAAAGCGATAGCCACCAGCGGCAGACTAAGGTGCATCCAGTTAATGGCTTCAATATATTGTTCTCTTGGGGACAGGAAAAATATGAAGGCATCGTGACCCTGAAAGATGAACATGCCGGCAAAGGCCAGGCCAAACCATAACTGTGGAGACGGGGGTGGCCTGAGCGTGCGCCAGAGCACCAGAATACCAAACCCCGTTAGCAAGAGTTGCTGGGGCGCCATAACCAGGAAAGCTGACAACAGGAACAGGCTGTCCGGTACGATCAGATGCACCAGGGTTGCAATGATCGCGAGCCACTTAAGGCTTGTAAGCAGTCTTGGCATTTGCCAGCCGAGAGCCAGTGTGACAAATGAAACTAACAGGTAGTTTGACCAGTCGCTGACAGTGTGGATCAGCACCAGCCAGGGACGTAAATCGAAGGGAATAAAGGTCAGAAACGCGAAGCTGGTTGACAGGCTGTAACAGGCACACAGCAGGGTAAAGCGCAGATAGAGTTTCTCGTCCGGGCGCTTGCGCCACAACCAGAATGACAGCAGCCCCATGATCAGGCAGATAGTCAGCGCCCACTGACTGGACTCGGTCTGCATCAGCCGTCGCCATTCATACCTGTCTTTCAGGCCTTCTCTCGGGCCAATTTCTACCGGTGGTAACAGTACCCCGGATGGACCGCTTTCCAGGCGAATGTATATAAACTGGCCCTTATTCAGATCAACCGGCAGATCCAGCAATACCGGCGCATTCCAGGTAATCGGCCGCCAGCCGAAAGGCGTTTCCGGTTCTCCGCCGAGATACTGCTCATCCAGATAGACCGCCAGACTCATATTGTGACGATAAATGTAAAGTGCCTGGCCGGACCAGCCTGCCTCGACGGGAAACCGGTACCAGACCATTTTGCGGGTGCGGAAGTTTTCGGGCAGGAAGTCGCCGGGATATTGGGGCAGATGAAAGGGGTTCCACGCTTCCGCTGTCGTCGGTGGGGTCAGTTTATCAGTCGCCAGACGGTCGACTTTTTGTATTAGTTGTATTTCTGATGCGCAGGTTATGGTGCCGAACCACATCAGGTTCACTAGTGATACTAGGCGGATATAAGTGCTGAAAGTCAGACGCATGGCGGGGCAATTGTTGCATAAAGCTTAATTGCCGGACAGCAAAACGCGTATCAGGCTTGTCGGAAAAGTGCGCCATCATCCCGAGAAGGATGATGGCGCAGGGGGCGTTCAGATTCTCCCGTTCGTAACGTCCCGGTCGTCAGCTGGAGGATTTGATGGCTCATTGATTGTCTGAGTCACTGTGCCAGATGCCTTGCTCTGCACTGCAGGGCTGTCGCCTGTCAGCAGGTCGGCTAGAGTGCCTTTCTCGGCGTCTACAATACCGACTTCCCGCAGCATTGCATCAACCAATGGTGCATTCGCGCGATAGTTCAATGCTGCGTGAGTAACCTGATCGGCGAAGCCAACAGAATGATCACCACCGGCCCCCGCGCCCGCATGAGATCCTGTAGTAACACCATAACCCTGCAGAATTTTAATACCTTCGATATTCTCCAGTGGTTTTACTGCAGACGCGACAATATCCGGCAGTACTTTAAGAATGGCCAGAGCCTTCTGCAATTCAATCTGTTCGTTCTTCAGGGTATTTTCAGCTTCGTGCAGTGCCTGCTTACCTGCAGCCTCAACCGCCAGAACTTTTTCGTCAGCTTCAGCCTGTAGTATTTTTGCATCGGCACCTGCTTTTGCTTCGGTCAGAATAGCGGCAGCATTGTTCTGTGCAGCTTCTTTCTTGGCCTCTGCCTCGACCGTGATGCTGACGGCGTCACGTTCGGCTTCTTTGCGTGCATCAATGACCTCGATTTCCTTGCGACGGTTAGCTTCTGCAATCTGGCGGGCGGTGATGACCGCTTCTTCTTTTTCTACCTTGGCCTTTTCCGCTTCCGCTGCTTTGGCTCTCGCCGCAGATTCTTCTTCAGATTTTTGTGCTACAGCGATTTGTTTAACTTGCTCCGCAACTTCAACTTCCTGCTGCTGTTTGATGCGGGCTTGCTCCAGTGCCTGTCGTTTGGCGATTTCCTGAGTTTCAATCTCACGTGATTTTTCAATTTCCGCTGCCTCTACGGCTCTTTCCCGCGCAATCTCTGCTTCGCGCTCTTCCCGTTCCTTCAGTTCGCGTTGTTTGGCAATCTCAGCTTTCTGTTCCTGTCGCTTAAGAGCCAGCAACTGTTCTTGCATCAGACGCGCTTCTTCTTCATCCCGCTTTATATCCAGTGACAGCTTTTCAGCATCCAGGTTTCGTTGTTCTATCTTGATGCGATTTTCTTGCTGGATGTCATTGGTCTCCTTACGCTTCTCCTCGATGATTTTTGCCAGTCTCGCGCGACCCTCGGCGTCGAATGCATTATTCTCGTTGAAAAATTGCAAGTCGGTCTGGTCAAACCCGGTCAGCGATACGGATTCGAGTTCAAGACCATTTTTCTCGAGGTCATTAGCCACACTTTGCTGAACTTTCTGAACAAAGTCTGCCCGCTGCTCATGCATCTCGGTCATGGTCATTTCCGCTGCCACTGCACGTAGCACGTCCACGAACTTCGACTCCATAAGCTTCTTCACTTCTTCAGCACGGGTAGTGCGGGTGCCGAGTGTCTGCGCCGCCATCGAGATGCCACTGGCGTTGGGTGCAACTCTCAAATAGAAATCTGCTTTGACGTCGACGCGCATTCTGTCTTTGGTAATAAGTGCATCTTTCTGGGTTTTCTCTACTTCTATGCGCAGAGTGTTCATGTTGACCGGAATGGTTTCGTGGACGATTGGCAGAACAATGGCGCCACCATCTTTGATAACTTTTTCGCCACCCAAACCTGTCCGAACAAAGGCGGTCTCTTTAGTTGCGCGGATATATAGCTTCGCAAAGATCATCCCGATGGTCAGGAGCGATATGATGATGATGCCAATAATCATCAGAATAAATGATGTACTGCCGCTGTTTAACATTTCCATAATGAAATCCTTTTTTTGTTCTACTGATAATGACGGACTGCCAGCCAGCCATTAGATCCTTTTTCGATGAGTAAGACTTTCTGGCCGGCCGGGAAGACCTCTTCTTGCTCCATCGGTTCTACCAGAACGTAGTGTTTTTGGTGAAAGTCGTCTTCCAATGCGGCTTCCGCAGGTGAACCCGAGCGAGCAGTGCCGGTTGTAACCGTTGCAATACGTCCTGCAAAAGAATCGGTCGATACAGCAGAAGACTCGTTTTTCGGCATGATCCTGGCAAGGCCTGAGCCGGTTTTACTGGTAATAACCAAACCTGCAGCCAAAGCAACCGGAATTGATATGAAAGCTGGTGACAGTGCGGAAGTAACAGTCAATGCTACAAAGTTAACGGTATAGCCGCTGACTGCGAATGCTGTGAGGAACAACACCAGCCAGATCATAAGTGGTAGTTTGTTCAGGCATAACCAACCAACAATTTGTGTAAGGCCTCCTACAGAAAGATCTGCGTCAGCATCTAAATCGATATCTATGGGTGATAAGTTGTCCAGAAGTGCCATCATACTCAACCCGATCAACAGACCAATACCTTCGATCAGTCCCAGAGCTACAACAATTCCTATTGAAATAGAAAAAGCGTTATTTGCCTCTGCAAGAAGGAAATCAATCATTCTTGTACTCCTTTGCGCTCATAGCTTCCTTCGGGTGATGAGACTTTAGATTGTCGTCTTCATCACCGTGCATCATTTGTTACGATCCTGTTCTTTCAGATTCTGCAATATCCTGTTTGCGGAGAAATTGCGTTGTTCCTTGTCGTAGTTGAGCGGTTCACCCTGGACAGGCTTATCATCTGACATCTCGGCAATTAACTTATGTGCTTCGAGTAGTGCGATTCTGGCACGCTGTCGCTCCATACTTCTGCGAGCAGAGATTGCCAGAGAACTGTCGTTTGAAAAGCTGGCATGTAACGATTCCTGAGCCCGCTGAAGCACTGCAGTTGCTTTCACCTGGGCAAGATGGCCTTCCATCTCTTTGATCCGGGTTTCGGCAGCAGATATCTGGTGTTGTAAAAACTGGCAGGCACCGACAACTTCATTCAGGCGCTTATTTTCTGCAGTCTGATCATTTTCAAGATCAGCAATATCAGTCGCCAACAATACGGCGGTCGTTTCATCTTCAGCGGCAAGAGCTTCGAGTACTTGTTTTTCCAGGTCGCTGATTCTGCGCCTTCCTTGCTTCTGACCAGCTTCGATCATTGCACGCTTTCCAAGTAGTTCCTGATAACTGTTTCTGGCTTCCGTCAGTTCCTGCTTTGCCTTGTTCAGATTCTCTTCGAAACGGGTGATTGCTCCCGCATCGACGACCGGTTCACCGAATTCGGCCGCACCTTGTTCAAGCGCGGAGAAAATTTTGCTGAAAATATTCATCACTGAACCTCTCTGGTACTGGTTTCAGTTGAGGAGACATTGAAGCTGTATAGAGGTTCCAGTGTGTCAATGACGCTGAAAGTATTGCTGACCAGTGCCAGCAATTCTTCCGCTATGACTTCTATTCTGGAGTAGGCTGAGAGCGCACCGAAAAGTACATACCAATCAACGCCGTTGATATTCTGAATAGCAATGGTGCTGAGGGGGAGATATTTGTGAGTCGATAAGAGGCGATAATCAATCTCTGAAGGATCAGTAAATTCATGCCGTTCGACCAGTGACGCTTCTACCATAATCTGACTTTCACCAATGGCCAGGGCAACAGGCAAGTCACCGTAGTCACTAAAAACGAGGATCATTGCATCTTCCCTCATCGAAACGTCAACTCTGTTAGCCTGATAAAAACCGATGTGATCAAGCCCGGTGTTGATGCCTTCCAGTGTCCACCTCATTCTTGTCATCCTTTTGCCAGGTAGATGGAAATGACTATAAAACCGTAATTTAGGATATTCAACATAAATTAAATATATTTAATTTATGTTGAATATAATTTAGTCACTGCGTTAAGCTATGCGCCACCTGATCCTATTGGGGTTCCCTACCTATGCCAAGAAAAGATCCAACTATATCTCAGGCAATGGAGAGTATGCTGGTTGTCAGTAAGCTTGAATGGAAGGAGACACTAAGGAACTGGTTACCTGCCTTCATCAAACGATCAGGGCTGGATCATGAAGAACTCTCGAAACAACTTTGGGAACAATTCAGGGTAAGGCAGAAAACCACTAACCTGCGATCCAAGTTCAGCCAGGGAACTGTCGATGGGCAATTGTTGCTGCAAATCCTTCTAATCTGCGATCAGCAAGTCAATCTCTCTGAAATACGCGAATGCTATGAACGGGCCAGCAAGAAGATTCAGGTTCAGGATGACTGATTGCTTGCTCATTCCGTACATTCCACCAGCCCCCATACTCTGGTACTGTCTTTCAATATCTCCAATTGCACCTGCAACCCATGCCAGAGATGCGAACTGTACCTGAGTTGGCAGCCTTCGCTGATAGCCCTCTGTAGCGGACCCACCCTGTCATAGAACCGAAGTCGTTGAGTTGCGGTGGTAAAAGTCACGTCTGGTGGAAAGAAGAAGTGAGTCTTCAGCCCGCCGGCCAGTACATCCGGGCGCGTCTCGCCCAGCAGCTGAACCTGATTACCAGCCAGCAGTTGTCGACTGAAATCTTCGAGCGGATGCAGCGGTTGAAGCGACAGGGGCAACAGAACCAGATTGAAGATGCCAAACGTTTTGACCCGGCTCTTGTTCATTTTCAGGTTGCTGAAACAGTACCAGATGAACAGAGGTGCGAAGGGCAACATGGGAAACAGAAAGCGCAGTTCTTTGTGGGCGATAAAGAAATGGATCAGTACAAACGCTACACAGCCCTGAATCAAAGGTTGCCTGAAGTATCGCTCTGCATACAACACAAAACCCAGAATCAGTGGAATGCCAACAAACGGTGTTGGTTTCATTAGTAGCCATTTGAGGTAGGCCCACGGCGGATCCTCGCCGTAGTTGCTGGTTTTGCCGGCCAGGATATTTTGCTCAAAGTAGTGCCACGGGGTGAATACGAGGTAGCCGTAGGCGCTCGCATCAAGCACGAGCATCAACATACAGGTGACGGCGAAGCCAACCAACAGTATCAGTGTCTTGATCGATATGCGGTTTGCGATCAGCTGATGCAACAGGGGAAAGAAGAGAAAAACCCCCAATTGAAACCGGCTCCAGAAACAGAGTGCAGCAGTAATCCCCAGGAGCAGCCAATCCCAATGGTGCTTTAATTGCTTTAAGAACAACAAACAGAAACTCAGTAGCAGCAATGAGCTGAACATTTCACTGGAATATCTGACTGCCAGCATGGGTAAGAACCACAACACCATTCCGAACCGGATGTAACTGTCTGACAATGGTGCTACGTCAGTTCTGGTTGCCTGAAGCCATCTGAACAGCAGCAACAGATACAATTGCCCCATGATCAGTCTGACAATCAGGACGGCGGCATGAGGCCCCAGTGGTTGCGATGGTTGGAGCAGGAACGCCTGCAGCCAGGGCCGCATTCTGGCGCTGAACTCCCACGGCAACTCAGTGGCAGGCGTCACTCCCCAGAGATAAGCAGTGAACTCCAGAATCTGAAAGTGCTCATCGAAGTGGTAGAAACCGGTGCTGAACCAGGCGGCCAGTGCATAGCAGACCGATGTCGCCAGATACCAGTTGCGGTTTCCGGCTAACAGAGATGATTTCCCGGATTGGGCTGTGTTTCGGACGAGTGTCATTGACACACTATCTCAGAAAAGTGGGGAACGAGTGAACTGTATTTATCTGCGTCAGCTTTCCGGCGCGAAGCGTGAATAAGGTTCCTGTTTGCCATGTCCTGCAAATTCTGCCACCGTTGCAAGTGATGAGCAGGCACATAACGGTTGGTCAGTAGATACGAGTGTCTGTGGTGTCTGTCTCACCCTCTGCGTGAAGGTTTGTTTATGCGGTATGCATTCGGTTTCACATTATGGGCTGTGTTGATACAGCTATTGTCTTCCTGCGAATCGGTACCGGCGGTTAAATCAGCAACAGAGCCCGGTTCCGGCGTGCCGGGTTTATTGCATGACAATCTGTTTGTTAGTTCTGCGGCGATACCCGAACCCTCTGCCATTCACACTCTGAGTTCACAACAGCAGGTTGACTTTCTGAACTATTTTCACGATCACCGGCGCTCGCATCTCAAGCCCCATCAACGGGTGTACAACTATCTTGATAATGTGACTGACGGATTCAGTTACGACAAGGCTACTCTGACAGCATCCAGGGCGATGGTTGAAGGTGAAGGAAACTGTCTGACACTGGCCATTCTGACCACGGCGCTTGCTGAACTGGTGGGTGTCGAAGTCGAGTACCAGTTGGTTGAAACTGATCCTGTCTATCTGGTGAGCGAAACGACACTGGTCCGCGGTGTACATATTCGCTCGAAGCTGATTGATGTTGACAGTCATGCTCGTCCCGGTGAGTTTCTGCTGTCTCGCGGTGGGACCATTGTTGACTATTTTCCCTCTGGCAGAGAGCGCTTTGTCAGTAATGTGAAGTTTCAGAATTATGTCTCGCGCTTCTACCAGAACCTGGCAGCGGAAGCGCTGGATTTAAAGAATACTGATCAGGCATATGAACTGGTTAAGCAGGCATTGTTGGCTGATCCGCAGAGTGAAGAGGCCTGGAACCTGCTGGCAGTGGTTTATCGCCGTGCCGGTCATGAGGAACTGGCAGAGGAAGTTTACCGGCTGGGTTTGGCGCAATTCGACTCGCCCCTCAGTATACTGACCAATTACCGGCTGTTACTGACTGCTCAGGGACGGACAGCCGAAGCACAGCAATTACTCACACGACTTGAGACCTATGATTCGTTGAGTCCTCACATCTGGTATCTGGCTGGTATGGGCGCGCTGGAAGCGGGTCAGATTGATGATAGCGTTCGTCTGCTGCAACGTGCATTGCAACTGGCACCATTTTCTGACCGGGTCCATTTCGCCTTAGCCCGGGCCTATATCGCGCGGGGTGATCATGAGCAAAGCCTTCGTTATCTGGCATCAGCCAGTGAGGTGAGCGCTAGGCCCAGTGCCCGTAATCTGTACCAACAGAAGTATCAGAATCTGGCTAGTCACTATCGCAAGGAACCAACAACATCGCCTTGATTCGGCTCAGGCTCTGGCAGGCGTTTGCGCGTTAGGTCTGCGGAAGATATGGGTATGCGATGTAGCCAAACGGTACTTCCAGCGGGAACTTCAAACCGGTTCTGAAGACTTCGAAACGAAATGGCTCGGGGTGCTGACCTTTCTGTGCCAGCCAGCGCTCTGCGTGCTCCGGGCAGTCGGTTGGTCTCGGTCGTTTTACCCTGCCCAATGGGCAAAGCAGTACGCCAGCCTGATCCTGCCAGCCTTCATGTGGAATTAGCACGGCGGGGAATTCCCCCGGAAATCCGTGAGCTGCCCTGATTGAGTTATCAACGTAAAACGGCAGGGTCGCGTTTTCCGGCCAGTCGCCACCGGCCCACTTAAGTGGTTGCCGGGGATATCTTTCCTGCCACTGCTGGTACAGCGTTTCCGCCGCCAGTGTTCTGGGTTGATAGAAGTTCTCCTGACCTGATGTTGCCTGTTGCCAGGTGTAGGGCGGCGCCAGCACCAGCGCCATTACCAGCCAGACGGTAGCAGCAATGTATGCGCCACGTTGAACGCGTGCAGGGTCTCGCTTTGAGATGGCTGACAGGTTGAGCAGCCAGACCATAGAGAAAGTGAAACCGATGGGAATGGCCCAGTGTGAACGCAGCACGACAAATCCCGATGCGCCTATCAACAGGGTAATGGCCCAGGGTGCAACAGCGAGAATGAGTACATCCATTCTCTGTAAGGGTGGTCGCCAGGCAAGCATTATCATCCGGGGCCATTCTTTCAGGCGTGCTTTCCAGTTTGCCCCGTCACTGTATAACCAGGCCGCAATGAGCCATGGAATCAGCCAGTACACAAAGGGAGTGAGTCCAAAGCGGAGCAGTCGTTCCAGATTTGTTTCTCCGTCGCCCTTACCATCGACGTATCCCAGCGTCGGAAAATGATTGTCAATCAACCATGCAAGATGTGGCGCGACCGCTATCAAACCGGTAAATGCGGCGATAATCATGTAACGGGAAAACAACCAGTTTCGGCCGGCAGGCGTTACCAGCGATGCCATGAACAGGGTCAGCAGGAAGATGCCGCTGTAATATTTGCCCAGCACTGAAACCGCAGCCAGCAGACCCAGCAGCACAGCAGAGCCAGGGGTGTTTTTGTTCACGGCATTCGCCCAGCTGAAGGCCACCCAGGGCCAGACTGCCAGCAATACAGTATTGGCATTAAACTTGACCGCCAGGGTGCTGTAAGGCAGAGCCATACTAAGCAGTAATATGGCTGGTACTGCAAGGCCACCAAGCCTGAGAGCGTGTATCAGAAACCAGGTGCCGAGCAGACCACAGGCTGAAACAGCGTAGGCCAGGACATGATAGAAGCTGTCGCTGGTGGGGAAGATACTGAACCATGCTGCCGTAATCCATGCCATTAATGGCGGATGCTTGCTGGTTCCCCAGGTGAATTCCTGCCCCCAGCCATAGTTTTCCAGCATGTTGCCGGCCGGGTCGAGATTCGCGTCAGAGATCATATGCGAGACTGACCAGATTACCAGGTAGATCAGCAGAAACCTGAGGATGTTGGTGTTCTGAGAGGTTTCGGGAATGGTGGTGCTCTGATTCATAACCTTCTTGTTGTAATGACAACTTGTCGCAGTTGCTTTTTGTGACAGTTGCTTTTGTGACGGTTGTTTTGTCTCTCTGTTGAAAGCAACGAGAGAAATGTTATTGATGTTTCTCTGGCACTTTACAAAATGGCAGGTATCCCCGCGATCAAAACAGCGCTGCCTGCACCAAAGCCAACGATTATAAGTTAATCGCATCAATCCTGCAGGTTATCTCAGCACTGTTCTGATTGTCAGTGAAATGTAATAAGGTGGTCGGCGCAGCGTCTGCGCGTGTTATAACGCCTATTCAAAACTTTTCCGGAGATTTTCCTGTGCCAGCCAGAGCAATTTGTCTGACGATTCTGATGTTTTCATTACTGTTCTCTTCTGTTTCTCAGGCTGCGCAGCCTGAGCAGATTGAATGGGATTTGAGTGAAATTTTTGCCGATGAAGCCGCCTGGGAGTCGGAGTTCGAACGCCTGAGCGGTGAGCTTGAGAAACTAAGCAGCTATCAGGGAACGCTGGGGAAAAGTGCAGCGAAGTTACAGCAGGCACGGGACGATATCAGCAATTTCAGCAAAGCTCTGGTGAAGCTTTATGTCTATGCCTCGATGCGGAGTGATGAAGACCTGCGAAATGCGGAGAATCTGGAAAGGCTGAACAAGGCTCGTGGTCTTTATGCCCGGTTCGGCCAGTCAGTCTCATGGTTTGACCCGGAGCTCCTGACGGTAGGCTCAAAGAAAGTGGAAAAGTTTATCCGTCAGAATAAGGGTCTGGAAAAACATGCTTTCGACCTGCGGGATATTCTGCGTCAGGAAGCGCATACGCTCGGCCTCGAGGCAGAAGGGGTACTGGCCAACAGTGGTGAAGTTCTCTCTGGTTCTAACACCGCCTATTCGTTGCTGGCCAATGCAGCCATTCCCTGGCCGGAAATGGAAATTGATGGCGAAACTGTGCGACTTGATGCCTCTGCCTACACCAAACACCGGGCCAATCCCGATCGTGAAGTTCGCAAAGCCGTGTTTGAAAAGTACTGGCAGGAGTGGAATCGCTTTGAGGCACCATTAGGTCAGTTGCTTGATACCCATGTAAAAGGGCATGTTTTTCTGGCGCGGTCACGCAAGTATGACAATGCGCTGAGCTATGCTACTTCCGGCTCAAATATTCCGACAGCCGTCTACGAAAAGCTGGTTGAGCAGGTCAACCGGAACCTGCCTTCCTTTCATCGTTATCTGAAGCTGCGCCAGCGTATGCTGGGCCTGCCGGATATGCATTACTACGATATCTACCCAGAGACCGTATCCCTGGATCGAGAGTTCGGGCTGGACGAAGCGCGGCAAATGATGCTGACCTCTCTGGCACCATTTGGTGACGAGTATCTGGATTTGTTGCGGAAGGGTTTTGCCGGCAACTGGATGCATGTCTATCCGCAAC
>JAGRIO010000098.1:8742-11306 GCA_020443225.1 Pseudomonadales bacterium | reverse complement strand
TGCCCGGTACCCGGTTACGACCGGCATTTCACGATCTGTGAGCATTTTGGCATTGAGATGATCAATATCGATATGCTGGCAACTGGTCCCGATATGGACCAGATAGAGTCCCTCGTCAGTGCCGACCCGATGATCAAGGGAATCTGGTGTGTACCCAAGTATTCCAACCCTACCGGCCACACCTACAGCGATGCAACCGTCGACCGCTTTGCCGCCTTACCCAAACTGGCAGGCGACAACTTTGTCATCATGTGGGATAACGCCTATACCGTGCACCACCTGACAGATAACCATGATCAGCTGAAAAATCTGATGACTGCAGCCAGAGCAGTGGATACCGCAGGTAGCGTGATTGCACTGGGTTCGACCTCCAAGGTCACCTTTGCCGGTGCCGGCATCGCCTTTCTCGCCACCACAGCGGATAACCTCAAGCGGTTTGAGTCGTTCCTCTCTGCATCTATGATCGGCTTTGACAAGGTCAACCAGCTTCGCCACGTACATTTCCTCAAAGACGCGGCCGGTATCGCCGCGCATATGGAAAAACATCGTGCCATCATTGCGCCAAAGTTTGCTGCCACGCTGGACATTCTGGATGCCAACCTGAGTGGCAAAGGCATTGCCAGCTGGACTGAACCCAAAGGGGGCTACTTTATCTCCCTGGATACCCTGCCGGGTCTCGCCAGTGAAGTTGTCAGACAGGCAGCAGAAATTGGTGTTAAGCTAACGCCCGCCGGGGCGACCTTCCCCTACGGAAAGGACCCCGAAAACCGGAACATCCGGATTGCACCAACCTTCCCTTCCATGGCCGCCCTGAAGCAGGCACTTGAAGTTTTCGTTGTGTGTGTCCAGCTGGTTTCCGTTAATCATTATCTGAACAAGTAACCCGGGTTGACCATATCTGCATGAAGTTCCTGAGCAAGTTTCTCAAAAAAACACCCGATAATACGGATATCCCGCCTGCAACATCTGGCATTCAGAATGATTTCCGCGATCTGGAGTTGCCGGAGGAACTTTGCCAGGCCATTGATGATCTCGGCTTTACCAAATGTACGCCGATTCAGAAATCGGTTCTGCCCTATTCCCTCGATGGGCGTGACATTATTGCTCAGGCCCAGACGGGCACCGGCAAAACCGCCGCCTTTCTGATCTCTGTGATTACCTACCACATCGAGAACCCGGAATATGAGGAGCGCCCCCCTGGCACCCCATTCGCCCTGGTCATCGCTCCGACCCGTGAACTGGTAATGCAGATAGCCCATGATGCTGACGGTCTGTCAGCCAAAACAGATATCACGGTGGTATCCGTTGTCGGTGGTATGGACTACGAAAAGCAGAAGAAACAACTGGCCAGGCCAGTCGACATCATTATCGCCACGCCCGGGCGTCTGCTGGATTTCTGCCGCAACCAGGTGATTGACCTTTCCCGGGTCGAGACACTGATCATCGATGAAGCTGACCGCATGCTGAGCATGGGTTTCATCCCCGATGTCAAAGCCATCATTCAGCGCACGCCGCACAAAAAGCAACGTCAGACCCAGTTATTCAGTGCAACTTTCAGCGAAGACATCAAGCGTCTGGCTGCGAGCTGGACCCTCGACCCGGTGAAAGTTGAGATTGAGCCGGAACAAGTGGCAGTGGATTCAGTGACCCAGCTGATCTATCTCACTTCCACCGAACAGAAGTTCGATGTCCTGTATAACCTGGTTCAGCGTGAAGATGTGGGTCTGGTCATTGTCTTTGTTAACCGGCGGGATGAAACCCGTATGCTGGAAGACAAGCTCTATCGTCATGGCATTTCCTGCGGACTGCTGACCGGTGAAGTCGCTCAGAACAAACGGGTACGAACGCTGGAGCAGTTTAAAGAGGGTGAAATTAAGGTCCTGGTCGCCACAGATGTAGCAGGCCGCGGCATTCATGTAGACGGCGTTACCCATGTCGTAAATTATAATCTGCCTGAAGATCCGGAAGACTATGTCCACCGGATTGGCAGAACCGGCCGGGCTGGTGCCATCGGTACATCAATTTCGCTGGCGTGTGAAGATGACGCCTTCATGCTGCCGAACATTGAGGCCTTGCTGGGTAACAATATGATTTGCCAGCAGCCACCGGAAGACTTGCTGGTACCCCCGCCGACACCGGTCAGAAAATCACGCAATGTCGCCAAACCCCCGCCCCAGCGGGGCAATCAGCGAGGTAATCAACGTGGCCGGCCAAGACGATAATCCGTTGCTGAAGGCAGCCGCAATTGCTGCGCTGCCCGAAACCGTCAACGTCCACCAGTTCAACGCTAATGCCATACGGCATACCCGGTCTCTTGGCGACTTACTGGGTCTGGAAAAAATCGGTATACACCTGGTCAGGGTAGAAACTGGTCATGACTCCACTCAGTTCCATACCCATCATTGCGATGAGGAGTTCCTGTATATCCTCTCTGGTCGTGGTATCGCTGAAATCGGCAACGAGTCCGTAGCAGTGACCGCCGGAGACTTCATGGGGTTTAGCACACATTCACTTCCCCACAATCTTCATAATCCTTACCCTGAAGATCTTGTTTATCTGATGGG
>JAGRIO010000098.1:0-8729 GCA_020443225.1 Pseudomonadales bacterium | reverse complement strand
AGCGACTTCGATGTCTGCGACTATCCACGCATAAACCGGCGTATGTTCCGGATTCATGGCGAGAAATCCTACACGGACATGGATAACCTCAAGCCAGTGGGCCCCACCACAAGCCAGTCTCAGCCGCCTGCCGGGCAGGACTGAGGTCCGGACAGAACCGCAGGTAAGACCACCTATGCAACTGATTAACCGATTATTCGCAGCTTCGCCTCACAAATCCTCCGCGGCAGTACAACTGAGTCACTGGCTTGCCATCTTCCTGCTTAGTCTGCTCGGGGCCTGCAACAGCCCGACACCGCCAGGCCAGCCAACCGAGATCGGTATCGTAACGGAATCCGAGGGGTTGCCAGAGGTTACCCGCAAGAACCAGACCTATATCCTCGATACTCAGGCCCGCATCTATCCAGGCGACATCATCAGAACCGACAGTCGCTCAAGACTGAAAATCAGAATGCGGGACGCCACCACCCTTGCGCTGGCACGGGACACCCACCTCGTTCTGCACCAGTACGACGACCACCAGAATGCGGCGCCAGTGGCCCGCCTGTCGCTCAGTGGCGGTGCGTTGCGCACGGTAACCGGAGCTATTACCCGAACCCGCAAACCCGACTTTGAGATCCGCACGCCGCTGGCGGTGGTAGGTGTACGGGGCACTGACTTCTGGACCGGGTTTATTTTCGATGACACCAATCTGGACGTCGCCATGTTTGAGGGTAAGGGGGTCTACGTCCGCAACGACCATGGCGACGTGGAATTGCAGGCCGCTGGATTCGGTACGACTGTGAACCCAGGCGCTGCCCCACAAGCGCCAAGACTCTGGTCGGCCAGAAAAATCAACGCAGCACTGACTGCGACTGATCTGTGAAGTATTTTTGCTCTGCTTCAGCGCTGTGCTAATGTCCGTGCAATCCCCGTTACAATAAGGATTCTCAAGTGACAGAAAAGCAGCCACCCCATCGTGCCCGCACTATGGATGAACTCCGCGAAAAGCAGATGGCGGCTTTCAGCGCCAAACCGCCGGTGGAATTCAAACCCTACGAACCGCGCCCGACCGACGTAATCATCACACCTTTCGGGAAAAGCGGCACCACCTGGACCCAGCAGATTTTCCATACGCTACGCACCGCTGGGGATATGGATTTCACGGACATTTCTGAAGTTGTACCCTGGATTGAAACCTCACCTATGCTCGGCATCGACCTGAATGCCGAGCAGAAGGCCAATCCCCGCGGATACAAGAGCCATCTGGGGTATGACGACATTCCCAAAGGCGCAAGATACATCGTACCCGTCAGAGACCCACGGGACGCTTTCTATTCCAGCTATAAATTCATGGAAGGCTGGTTTATGGAACCCGGCGCCATCCCGATTGATGAATTTGCCAGAACGGCCTACCTCAGGGAACAACGGTACTGGAAACATCTGGCTTCCTGGTGGCCACACCGTCACGATGACAACGTGCTCATGATGACCTATGAGTATATGCAGGCTCATAAAACTGATGTCATCAGGCGCATCGCCGGGTTTGCGGATATTGCTCTCAACGATGAACTACTGGCACTGACGCTGGAACACTCTTCACTGGAGTTCATGCTGAAGTATAAGGACCGGTTTGATGACAAGCTGATGCGTGATCTCAGCGAACGCAACGCCAACCTGCCACCCGGCAGCGATTCAGCCAAGGTGAGAGCCGGCATAATCGGCGAGCACATCAATCTGGTCAGTCAGGAAATTCTTGATGAAATGGATGTTATCTGGAAAGCCGTGATTGAACCCATCAGCGGCTGCAGAAACTATGCTGAACTTGATCAGGCCCTGACCGAGGGCCGCTGAGTCTGAATTCATGATCCGCAATCTGCTGCTTGTTATCTCGGCCACCCTGAACCTGACCCTGGGTTGGTTCATCTATGATCGTCTGACGGACACACAGATCAGCCAGTCTGGTACAGAGGTCAGTTTGCCGGGTCAGCCCTCAGGTGTCATGTCGGTATCACCTCAACTGAACCAGGACCCTGACGAGACTGGTCTGTCAGGGTCGCCAGACGAATCAGCGCCAGACAGTCCGGCGGCTCTCGCCGTGACAGGCGATCTGACCACTGACTATCGCGATTTCGCGGCCTATCTGCGGGAACAGGGTTATGATGAAGCCCTGATCCGCCAGATCCTGCTGGCAACGATCAATCGTGACCACTTGCTGGAAAAACCTGTTAGTGCCACACAGACCTGGTGGAAGCGTGACAACAGCGACCCAACTGCAACCGTCCAGCAGGATCTGGACTGGCAGGCATCCAAACGCCTGATGCTGGTTGACCTGTTTGGCGATGCCGTCGTGAACGATCCCCTCTTCGAAGACCTGTTTAAACCAATGAACTCAACGCTGCCATTCCTGAGCTCAGACAAACAGATTCGCATCCACGAACTGCAGGAACTGTCTGATGCGGAAAATCGTGAAATGTTTCGCGGAGGGTTTACTGCAGAATCCCGGGAGGAACGTCTTGAACAACGGGCAGATATGCTCAGTACGATTCAACAGATTCTCTCCCCTGACGAGTTCACCGAGTATCAGTTGCGCGAATCCCGCCTTGCCAGCGTACTCACCCGTTCCATGGCTGGCATGGACTATTCAGAGCAGGATTTCCGTGATATCTACGCCATCAGAGCCGCAACCGAGGGTAGTGAATTTCAGCTCAGCCGCGAAGATGGCGACTTCCGCAAGACCCGTGAAATCAGCAACCAGCGTATCCGGGACTATCTCGGCAATGAACGCTACAAAGAGTACCAGCGCTCTACTGATCCGGCTTACCGTTCGCTGCAAAGCATTGGCGAACGCTATGGCAACAGCATTGATGAAATAAACCAGGTTTATGACATCCGCGAAGAAACGGAACTGGCGGTGCTGGAAATCCGGCAGAACCAATCCCTTGATGGTGAGGCGCGCCGTGAACAGGTAGAAGAGCTGAGGGCAGCAGCCCGGGAGAAAATTGCCAAGATTGCCGGAGAGGAAACTGCAGCTTCCATCGACCGCAACGCCCGGCGCCTGCAACGCATGTCCGGTCGCTTCCGTTGATAACTTCAGCGACTTCACTAAGATGACAGTTCAATAACCCAGGAGCAGTTTCATGGGCAGATTCTCAGGTAAATCAGTCTTCATCACCCAGGTCACAGACTACATGGGCACGCCCATTGAACAATTGATGCTGGCGGAAGGTGCCAAAGTGACGACCCGCGAGGGCTATGTACCCGGGGACGAGCGTTTTGCTGATTACATTGCTGATGTACCTGAACCGGATATCGTCATCGCTAACCTTGCTCATTCACCCTGCAACGGACCAGCCGGAGACATCAGGGACGAAGACTGGTTTGCCCTGTTCGACACCATGGTGCATCCTCTGATGAAACTTGTCAGGCATTTTGCTCCCAGGATGGCCAACCGTGGTGCCGGTAAGATTGTCGCTATTACCAGTGCTGCACCTTTGCGCGGCATTCCGGGTTTCAGCGCCTATTGTGCGGCCCGCGGTGCACAGAATGCTTTCATTCGTGCTGCCGGGCTTGAATTTGCACCCGCCAATGTGCAGATAAATGCCGTCGCTCAGAACTATGTGAGCAACCCCGTCTACTACCCGGACGAACTGGTCGCCACAGAGCGCTTTCAGAAACACCTGCAACGTAACGTACCTGTTGGCAGAATAGCCCGAGCAGAGGAATCAGCCGAACTGGCGCTGTTTCTCGCCTCAGATAAAAGCGATTTCATCGTCGGGCAGATCGTACCCTTTGCCGGCGGCTGGGCAACAAACACCTGAGGAACTATGCGAACTGAAATCAAGGTCTGGCACGTCGAAATCACCGATGCCAGTCTGATCCCTGAAGAGGGGCCGCGCCCCTATCAGCTCAGAAAAATGGAACGAACCCTGCCGGAATTCAACCGCTTTCTGTACCTCGCTGTGGGAGCACCCTGGAACTGGTACATGCGCCTGACCTGGACCCACAACGAATGGGTGTCATTTCTGTCCCGTTCTTCCGTCGAAACCTGGGTAGCCTATCTGGGCGCAACACCTGTCGGCTACTTCGAGCTGGAAAAACAATCGATGGGCAGCACGGAGATCTGTTACTTCGGTCTCATCAGTGAATTTATTGGTGAAGGTCTGGGCCGGCCATTTCTCGAAGACGCCATACGCACGGCCTGGCAGGCCGGTGGTGAACGGGTCTGGCTGCATACCTGTTCACTGGATCACCCCAATGCCCTGCCAAACTATCTGGCTCGCGGTTTCAGCATATTCAGGGAAGAAAGCATCGTCGATAACATCCCCGACGAGCCTATCCAGCCCTGGCCAGGTGCCAACAAGTATCCGGCCAGATAGACCGGAAATCAGCGCTCAAGGTGCAGGTACCACTGCCGGGATATTAACGGCCGCATCGGATATACCCCGACAACCCGCATGCCCGCTTCAGCAACATTCGCCTTCATCTCCCCGTACGGAATGGGAATCCGGTCAACAGACTTGTTACTGCGCAGAGCATTCTGCAAATGAAAGGTCAGCCCATCCAGCGCGAGATTACAGAAGAACGAAATAATCACCCTTCCCGAGGAGATCCGTTTTAACTCCTTCAGCCCGGCGACCCGAATCTCTCGCTCGCTGAAATGATGAAACAGACGGTTACAGATGACCGCGTCGAATTCATTGTCTTTAAATCCAGAATTCAGTGCATCGCCAACCGCAAATCGTGCTTTGTCAGCCAGACCCAGCGAGGCTGCATACTTACGCGCTTCTTCAACCATCGGCGGCGCCACATCTGCGGCGGTAACATCAAAACCCATCTCCAGCAGTTCTGGCAGCAAACGCGCGGCACCACAGGGTAAATCCAGCACTCTGGAACCTGCGGGTAGCCCGGCCAGCGCTTTCGACAGACAGCGCATTTCACGCCTGTGGGTGGCCGTATGGTTCTGTTTGCCCGCATAGCGCGCGGCACGCCTGGCATCAAAATAGCGCCCGCGATAGGCGGTATGGGAATTTTCTACCGGGGAACCGGTGGCTTCTGACTTTGACTCACTCATGGCGCTAAGCATACCATCATGCCCTAGCCTTCCTACAGACAGATTTTATGAAACGCTTGCACGTCGTGGGCTGCCATCGAAGCGGCACAACCCTGATATTTGAACTGCTGACCACCTGCTATGAGCACACCGACCATTGCGAGCACGAAAAGACCATTTTCAACCCGATTACGTGCGATCACGGCCTTTATATCGGAAAAAAGCCTTCTGACATTACCCATATCAGAAAGATTTTCGAGGCCGATCCGGATCTGTACCTGATCTACATGCGACGCGATCCGAGAGCCGTCGTTACCAGCATTCATCCGTCCCAGGGGGATATTTACTTCACCAGCTTCGAACGCTGGATGCGCTACGAAAGTGCTGCCAAACCACTAAAGTCTCACCCGCGCTTCCTTGAAGTCTGCTATGAAGATCTTGTCACCGATCCGGATCAGGTTCAGCTACAGATCGAAGAGACCTTTCCGTTTTTACAGCGATCTCACAAGTTCAGCGAATTTCATCAGTACGCCAGAACATCAAAGCCTGCAGAAATTTCTCTCAAGGGCGTACGCCCGGTAGCCGCCGATCAGTTACGCAACTGGGAAAAACACTTGCCCAGAATCGCGTACCAGTTGCAAAGGTATCCCAGAATGGCGGACATCATCGTGAACTATGGATATGAGACCAACTGGGAATGGTTGACCATGCTGGCTGAAGTACGTCCCCTGCCGCAGGGTTTTGGCGAGAAGCGACCTGGCTGGTGGAAACGGGTTGAAACGGATTTACGCTACTACCTGAAGAGTCTTGCCTATCTGCGGCGCAGGAAGCAGTCTCAAAACATCGGTCAGCATCAGTAAGGCAAAAAAAAGCGCCCATAAAGGGCGCTAAGAGAGGGAGAGAAAACTGGCTGCTTATATTAGTTGTTAACAAATTCCGGGTAAGCTTCGACACCACACTCGCCGAGGTCGACACCCTGGTACTCTTCTTCTTCAGAGACCCGGATACCCATGATGGCTTTCAGCGCAATCCAGACAACCAGGCTGACTACGAAGACCCAGACAAAGATCGTTGCGGCACCGATCAGCTGACCAGAGAAGCTTGCACTACCAGTCACGGGTACCAGTAACAGACCCAGCAGACCACAAGTACCGTGTACAGAGATGGCACCAACAGGGTCGTCAATCTTCAGCTTGTCGAGAGCGACAATTGAGAAGACAACCAGGGTTCCGCCGATAGCACCAAACAGTGTGGCTTCAAGCGGAGTGGGCGTAGAAGGTTCAGCAGTAATCGCTACCAGACCGGCCAGCGCACCGTTAAGCAGCATCGTAAGATCAGCCTTGCCAAACAGAATGCGGGCAGTGATCAGCGCGGCAACTGCGCCACCGGCGGCAGCCGTATTGGTGTTCAGAAAGACCATGGCGACGGCGTTAGCGTTAGCGATATCACCAAGCTTCAGAACTGAACCACCGTTAAAACCGAACCAACCCATCCACAGAATGAACGTGCCCAGTGTCGCCAGCGGCAGGTTAGCGCCGGGAATCGGCTTGATAGAACCGTCAGCACCATACTTACCTTTACGTGGACCAAGAATCAGCACACCAGCAAGGGCAGCAGCAGCACCAGCCATATGAACAATGCCGGAACCTGCGAAGTCAGAGAAGCCAAGATCGCCCAGTGTGTACATGCCGAATACAGCATTACCACCCCAGGTCCAGCCACCTTCCATCGGATAGATGAAAGCTGTCATGACGACTGCAAAAGCCAGGAACGCCCAGAGCTTCATCCGCTCAGCAACCGCACCTGAAACGATGGACATTGCAGTGGCGACAAAGACAACCTGGAAGAAGAAGTCAGATGCATTGGAATATACGGAGCCCCCATCGAATCCGGCTTCCTTTGACTCTGCCAGCACTGTTGCCGTCAGGGCCTCTGCAGAAGCGGCGCCATCCAGAGCGATACCACTCAGGAAGTAACCACCACCGTACATAATCTCGTATCCGCAAATCAGATACATGATGCATGAGATCGCAAACAACGCGACATTCTTGGTTAGTATTTCAGCGGTGTTCTTGGAGCGGACCAGGCCCGCCTCAAGCATGGCAAAGCCAGCCGCCATCCACATTACGAGCGCGCCACATACGAGAAAATAAAACGTATCGATCGCGTATTGAAGTTCTAGTACTTGATCCACAATGAGCCCCTCCAGGTTCTTTTGGTTAATTCGGATGACATAGCTTTAGCAAGTCCGATGCCAAAACCTGAAGAAGGTTGATAGTGGTCTGTTTTTAAAGGTTTTTTTTTGAAAAGAATGGGGTCACGTATTGATTATGGTGGGCTGAGGTCCATTTATAGCCCAAATCGGTGCACCATAGACGGGAACGACCGCACCAATATCGGGCAACTTCCCCGGGCTGACCAGGCAATGGGATCAACCCAGCTTTTTGCCCATACTCACGCGCTCTTCTACTGAAAAACCCAAGGATTCATAGAAACGAATGACGTCAGAATTGGTGCTGCGAACCTGCAGATTCAATTTTGTGCACCCTTTAGAGGCAAGAACGGCCTCAACATGGGACATGAGTCTGCGCCCGGCACCGGTACCCCGCTCAGCTGGTGAGACGGCTACAGAGTAGACCCAGCCGCGGTGACCATCCCAGCCAGCCATACAGCCGCCAATAAGTTTGTCGCCAGCGAGAACCACAAACACGAGATCATCTCTTGCCAGCTTCCTGTCAAGATTAGCTGCTGGTGCATTATGGGGCGGATCATCAGGAAATGAGACTTCCCACAGGCGGATCAGCGCGGCACGATCGCTTTCGCGATAGGCACGAACCTGCAAATCAGCGCTGGTTGCCATCATCATCTTCCGGGTGATTCCTCATGTGGTCCGCCATCGGCACAATCTTCTCCAGTAAATCCCGCATCAGATCATCATCAAGGTCCATGGTCTGCAGCGCTGGTAGCAGGCATTGCAGCCAGGCATCGCGGTCTTCCCGGTTGATTGAAATGTGCATGTGTCTGGCCCTCAGCCTGGGGTGGCCATACTGGCTGATAAACAGCGGTGGCCCTCCGAACCAGCCAGTAAAGTATTCGAACAGTTTTTTCCTCGCATCCGCCAGATCATGATGCTTCGCCAGGATGGTCCGGGCTTCTGGCAGGGTCTCCATGTTCCGGTAGAAGTTGTCAACCAGGGTCCTGACCCCGGCTTCGCCACCGATTCTTTCGTATAGTGTTGGGCCTTCTGATTCACTCACAACATTCAGTTCCTGTCCTGCTAACGGTTACAGAGATGCCAGATCAGCTGCTCACCGCTCCGATTCACTTCAACTTCTTTCAACTGACTGGACGCATCCAGTGCACCGGCCCATAGTGCCTGCCAGACATCCAGAATCAATGTCTGTTCTTCCGCCGGTAACCCACGTACAATCCGCAAGCCCGACTGCACCACAGTGGCACTGGTGCTGGTGACAGAAAGGCTCACTTCGTCGCCCATCCCTTCCATCATCGAAGCCAGATATTCCGCTGCCTGCTGAAAGCCACCATCCGCAACCCCAATAAGGCCAGCGGTTTCCTGAAAATACTGCAGCCCGATCAGGCGCGCCGCCAGCCGTCCCAGTTCAAGGGTTTCCTGTGTGCCTGCCACTGCTGCCAACTCCGGCAGACCGTTACGGATGTACTCCATCGCATAGTTGCG
>JAGRIO010000097.1 GCA_020443225.1 Pseudomonadales bacterium | reverse complement strand
CCCTGTTTGCGGTAATAAAAGGGTCCTAAATGGTCCTCTGCGGGATCAAGTCCGGGTTCCGTGGTGTAACCTGCGGGTATTGTCATCTGTCAGTCCGGTGGTGTCTGGTAGTTGTCAGGGTTATCAAATGAAGCATCACCAGCAGGCATCTGCCTGCAAAGCGCCAGGGCGAACTGGCGGATTCTGGGGTTCAGGCCTCCTTCCAGCAATCTGAGAGTTTCATGGCCCACCAGGGTTCTGAACCTCGCAGGGTCGATAGCAGCATCATCAAAATTATCAATACTGACCTGAAACCTGATACCCGCCGCAAGACACAACACCCGCTCGATTGCCTGCGGTCGGGCTTCTGCCTGCTCAAACGCTGCTTGCGCCTCAGCATCACGGGCAGGCTGATACCAGTAGCCATAATCCATCTGTTGGCGCCGGGCGTGACCAGCGTGACACCAGTGCGCCACCTCATGCAGGGCGCTGCGCTCATAGTCTGCGCGGAAAATAATCCGGTGCGGCACTGTCTCATCTCCTGGCAGATAGACCGGTTCATCGCCACCCCCTTCCAGCCGGGTGTGATAACTGGCGAGGAAACAAGCATTGAACACCTGACAAATCTGACTCGCCGAATTCAAACCGGCTCCTCAAAGGTATCTGGCAGACAAGTGACCTGCCGCAGCCGCTCAACATATTCTGCCGACAAGTAAGGTTGTCCCGCCAGTAAGTGCTGCAAATACCAGTGTGCGGGTTTGAGACCCTGACCGATGTGATCGTCGTTGGCGACATAGGTCCAGGCAGAAACCAGCCCTGTTTCAGTCATCACAGACAACAACTCACGACGATAGCGAACGGGATAACCTTCGAACGGGTCCATCGCCAGAATACTGTGCTCGTCCTGCAGCCGATAAATCACACCCTCAACCCGGTCTTCGGGATCACCCTGCTCTACATTCGCTGATGCGGCACCCACATGCCTGATGCTTCTTTTGTTAAATACCAGCCGCCAGCCTGCCAGAGAACCGCTGATGGCATCAGTAAATGGCATATTCCTGCCCCGGACTCGCGCCGGATTCATATTGCTGCCGTAGGCAAAATAGAAGTGCATGAATCTGACCTCAGCCTTTTCTGATCCAGTAAACATACATATCTGCTGTTTCTTCACTGGCCAGCAATTCATGGTTCAGAAACTTACAGAAGTTTGGAAAGTCCCAGGAGGTTGAGGGATCGGTCGCCTCAACCCGGATGACCTGCCCGGTACTCAGGTCCATCAGGCGGTTTCTGACCACCATCAGCGGTTCCGGGCAACGAAGCCCTTTGGCGTCTATCTCTGCATCTACGTTGATATCTTCTGGCATAACTCCGTTCCGGCAAAACTGCCTGCTCACAACTTCAGGTCTGAAAGACGCTATTTTGAACTAATCTGCCGCAAAGGACTATTTCATCCAGTGACCGGACCGCTGCAAATGAGGTCTGGCTTCACAATCGGCCCCTGATGTTTATAATTCGCGCCTTCCCTGGGCTCACAAATGGAAATCCCATGATACGCGTACTGATTGAGAGGAAAGTCGCAGCAGGACTGGAAAGTTATTATGACTCAACAATCAAACGCACTGTGAGCAGCGTCGTTAAGGCACCTGGCTGTCTTGGCGGTGAGTCGCTGATTGACACCAGTGACAGTCGTCGGCGATTTGTAATGTCCAAATGGAATTCAAAGGCCGACTGGGAAAACTGGCTTCATTCTGAGGAAAGACGGCAGGTGATAGCAGAAATCACGCCGATGCTCGAGAGCGCAGAGAAGATAACCATTCTGGAACTGACCCGCTGAGGCGGCCACCTGTGGCCACCTCAGGTCGGGATCAGCGCTGATCAGAGCCCATCCTGACTCAGCAGCTGTACCGCAATGGCGCGACGCTGAACCTCGCTGAGATCATAGCGGGGCATAGGCGGCGTCGGGGCTGCCATATAGGTAATCATCGACTCGACGTTATAGCGATTCGCCAGACCGGTTAACAATACCTTGCCCGGTTCATCGCCGTGACATTCGGCACAGCCCAGGGATGAAACCAGCGCAGCACCTTCCATTTGCAGTCGTTCGCGGGTGGCTGCTGGCAGCTCTGCAATATCGGCTTTTCCATCAGTAACGCCGCTGGCCACGGTCGCTGCAGCAGGCGCGCTGAACGCCTGTTGCTCGCCCGGCGCAACGCGATACACAGCCCCGGCAAAATCATCGGAAATGTACAGTGCACCATCAGGACCTTCGGTAACTTCTGCCGGTCGTCCGCTCACCTCCCCATCATTCAGGAAACCGGTGACAAGATCCCGTTCTTCAATGCTGCCATCTTCCCGCCAGTGCAGCGAAACCACTTTGTAGCCATCTTTCTCACTGCGGTTCCAGGAACCATGCAATGCCACAACTGCGGAATAACGGTAGGCTGAAGGCCATGACTCGCTCCGCAGGAAAGTAATACCCAGTGGTGCATTATGAGCACGGAAATCATGCACAGGCGGTGTAAATGAAAGACTTCCGGCATCTGGATCATCACCAAAGTCCGGGTCAGGCCGGTTATCACCATTCACGAAGGGCCAGCCGTAATGTTTGCCTGCCTGAACCTGGTTCAGCTCACAGGGCGGGTAATCATCACCGAGACCGTCACGGCCATTGTCTGTAGCGTATATCTGGCCATCGGTCGGAGACCAGTCAAAGCCGGCGCTGTTACGCAAACCCAGAGCGAAGATCGTCTCATTCCCACCTTCCGGGTCATAGGTAACCATTGCCGCCCGCCTGCCATCGGCCTCCTTGCATACGTTGCAACTGGAACCCATGGTGACATAGAGCAGGCCATCGGGCCCGAACCTGAGGGTTTTCTTCCAGTGATTCTCACCCTGTGGCAGACCGGTGACCAGTCGCTCGTAGCTACCGGTCACAGCACCGCTTGCTGCGTCGTAGCTGACCCTGCCGATGGCGTCAGTTTCGGCGATATAAAGCTGATCGCCCCTGAAATCCATGCCATTGGGACCGTTAAGATCAGTCATCAGCACCTCGCGCTGATCGGCTCTTCCGTCACCATCGGTATCAGTAAGAATCAGAATCTGCCCAAGATTAGGGTTGGCCACCAATAACCTGCCATCAGGGGTAAACTTCAGGTAGCGGGCATTGGGGATGCCATCTGCCCAGACACTGATATTCATGCCTTCCGGCACTTCAACATGCTGTGAGAAGCGCGCGGGATCAAGCGGCTCTTCACCGAAAGTAAAGTTCACCGCACCAATGGTCAGCCGGACATACAGATACAGCGCAAGCAGAATAAGGGACACTCCTCCCAGCAGGAAGAGTGTCCATTTCAGCGGTCGGGACACTGAGCTTATTGCTCCGCTTTCATTCGGTGTGCTTCGGCAATGACGTAGGCATGAATCGCCTCAACATCGTCTTCATTGAGCACATCGGCAAAGCTGACCATACCATTATCCTTGAGAATGCCGTCCAGCACGATTTCTTTGAAAATCAGATGCTTGGCAGGCTGCATATGACGAAGGTCAGGCAATACACCACCACTCTTGACGCCGGCACCGTGACACACACCACAGTAGCGGCCGTACATGACCTTACCGTGGGTAATCTGCTCAGGTGTGCCAGTCATTTCAGGTGGTTCCGGGATCGCCATCGCGGGCTCAACCGGCGGCAGTTGTTTATCACCACCGAGTTTGAAGGTGAGGATACGACCACGGTTCTTCTGACCGATCTTCTCCGCGGCACCACCCGCAGCCAGAGGGAATGCTCCGCCCCAGCCAGCAACGACCGTGACATACTGTTCGCCATCGACGGTAAAGGTAACCGGTGGCGCTATCACCCCGGTTTGTGCCTCTGCGGACCATAACTGCTCGCCGGTATCTGCCCGGTAAGCGCGGAATTCACCATGAGAAGTACCCTGAAAAATCAGGTTGCCAGCAGTAGACAACATCCCGCCATTCCAGGAGCCAGCGTGCTGAATGCGCCACACTTCTTTCTGCTCAACCGGATCCCACGCTGCGACATAGCCACGAATCATGCCATCGATAGTGTCTTCAACCTGCTTATCTCCTACCGGGTTATTCAACCGGATATCGATCGCCAGGTTCCAGCGCCCGTCTTCATAGGTGAACTGGGGTTCATTGCCAAAAGCGAAGGGAATATCCAGGGCAGGAATGTAAACCAGTCCTGTATCCGGAGAATAGGACATGGGATGCCAGTTATGACCACCATAGGGCGAGGGCTTGTGGAATGCCTGCTCCAACTGATCAGGGGTCATCGACTTAAGCGCTGCGATCTGATCTTCCAGCGACAGTGACGAAAGCGGATTCGCTGCCTGATAGCGTGCATTCTCCGTTTCTACCGGCCGACCAGACTCCGGGTCAACATGGGTCGCCCAGCTGATGGGAATGTAGGGCTTGGCAGAAATGAACTCACCGGTTTCACGGTCAACGACATAGAAGAAACCATTCTTCGGCGCTTGCATAATGACCTTGCGCATTTCACCGTTGATCTCCAGATCAGTCAGGATCATATGCTGGGTCGCGGTATAGTCCCAGCTGTCACCAGGTGTCGTCTGGTAGTGCCAGACATATTCGCCGGTATCGGGATTCAGGGCGACAATGGACGACAGGAACAGGTTATCACCACCACCCGGGCTGCGAACCGTCTGATTCCAGGGAGATCCGTTACCGACACCGATATAGAGCAGATTCAGATCAGGATCATAGGCCATAGAATCCCACACGGTGCCACCACCACCATATTCCCACCACTGGCCGGTCCAGGTCTTGGCGGCCATTTCCATCGCCGGCGACTCGAAGCCGTCAGCCGGATTTCCAGGCACTGTATAGAAACGCCATTCCTGTTCACCGGTCGTGGTGTTATAGGCGGTCACATAGCCGCGCACACCATATTCCGCACCGCCATTACCAATAATGACCTTGTCTTTCACGATCCTTGGCGCACCCGTAATGGTGTAGGGCAGTGTACGGTCAATGGTGTTAACGTCAAATTTGACCTCACCTGTTGCAGCATCGAGAGCAACCAGCCGGCCATCGATCGTGCCGACATAAACCCGGCCCTTCCATACAGCGACACCACGGTTCACCACGTCGCAGCAGGCTTTGGCTCCCCACTCCCTTGGCACCTTGGGATCATGCTTCCAGATCAGCTCACCGGTCCGTGCATCATTCGCAAAGACGACACTCCAGGAGCCAGAAGTGTACATCACACCGTCAACCACGATCGGGGAAGCTTCCAGACCCCGGTCTGTACCTGTATCGAAATACCAGGCCAGCCCCATCTGCGAGACATTGGTATCGTTAATCTGTTTCAGCGGACTGTAGCGGCTTTCATCGTAAGTGCGGCCATGCGCCAGCCAGTTCCCTGGCTCACTGTCGGCATTGATTATACGGTCGCCATCCAGTGTTGCAGTAGCGGCGCGGATTTTGTCCTCAGTGGAAGTGTCTGCTGTTGGTGTATCCGGTACTGCAACTGTCTGCTCGTCATCCCGCATCAGCAGAGCGGCAAGCACAATCGCAATAATACCGATACCCGCAATGACTACATTCTTCATCGTCTGGATACCTCTGGAAGTGTTGTGAGTTGTAATTCTTTTTGCATTATTCTTGTTCTGTCCGTTTGCGATGCTACTTGAATGCCCCTGCAACCCGCAAGCGTGATACGGTCACCGGATCTGGTCCGGTTCCGGAACCGTCTGAGCTACATTACCAGCCGTTGATACTGATCACCGTTGCAACCAACTGAGTTATATAGCCAGCCCTGACGTAAATATCTGATTTACATTACAAATCGCTTACATAACAGCTGTTGTACCGGGAGGGTGTGAATTACAATTAACTTTCACAATAACGCTTAAAAACGATACATGCAGTTCGTCCATTCGATTGTTCGTGCGGCTTTGAGTCTGAGACCCATTACCCGCCATCTTGTGCAGCTAACTTTGCTTGGTGCAGCCCTGATAACCGGCGCAACAGCCCTGGCAGCTGGCGGCGAAGCAGTGCTTCTGCGAAAAACCTATTCAGGCAATATTGACTACGTGGCCACCGGGGCCAGCTTTCGCGATACGCCCAATGCTACGGACCAGTGTTCCTTCGCTTCGCCTATGGAATCTACCGTGGTACTCAATATTCCGGCAGGCGCCACGATTCTTGATGCCTATCTGTACTATGCCGGTTCGGCTGACATTAACTCCACCTACATCACAGGCGCTGGCGTTGTCGATCTGAACAGCCAGAATCTGACCCTGAACGGCGTACCTATTTCCAACACCGCCAGCACCAATGACCGGAATTTCACCAATATCACCGGCGTTGGTGGCGGCGTGGTGGACTTTTTCGGCGCCCGACGGGACGTCAGTGACATCGTGACCGGGGCCGGGGCCTATACGCTGGCAGGTATGGTGGTCCACACCGAAGCGCCGGGGCAGAACCGACCAACCACGGGTACCTGTCTGGGAGCCTGGTCACTGGTCGTCATATATGAAGACCCCTCCATTACCAACATCCGGGTGATGAACCTGTTTGATGGTTTTCGTGACTTTCAGAACACCACCTTTGATCTGCAGCCCAGAAACTTTGTGGTAGCGCCTGGCTCACCTTCCGGAAAAATGACCCACATGTCGTTTGAAGGCGATGAGAACATTGTTGGTACCGAATCGTTTGAGCTACATATCGGTGGCGGCGCCTTTGTCTCCAAGACCAATGCACTGAATCCGTCGAACAATCAGTACAACAGTACCATGACGGGGCCAGATGTATTCGACAGTTCCACCACCTACGGCTTTGACCTTGATACCTACGACATCAGCCCCGAACTGGTAGGCAAAAGTAACGAATACACAGCGACAACCCGATACAACAGTGGGCAGGATATCGTCCTGTTGATGTCGGAAATGATCATTGTCGATAACAAGGATCTGGCCGACATCGAAATCACCCTGAATGATGTCGGGCTGTTTCAGGCCTCAACCACCAATTCGGCTCAATACGTCATTGACGTTCACAACAACGGTGATGGTACTGACAATATCTCTTCCGGAGCCGCAACAGGTTACATACACGTTTATGACGACCTGCCAGCCGGTATATCTATTGATTCTCTGACAGACATCACGGCACCAGGCTGGGATTGTACTGCAACCAATCTCAGCCTGAATCAGGTTCGATGTAGCTATGATCTTTCAACCCTGGGCGACGGTGAACTGGACTGGCTGGAGTCACTGCCATCCATCACCATTACCGTTGACGTTGGCACGCCAGTCAGCCCGGTGACCAACACTGCCTACGTGAGCCTGTGTGCCAGCTCAACCGATACCTGCACCACCTTCACTGGCAAACACACCAACGCTGATCAGTTCGACCCGGTCAACTTTTTTGAAGACTTTGAGACACTGTTTGATGTCAATGTTAAATCCAGCATTAACAACAACGTGGATCGTGAATTTACTTCGATCATCACTGGCACTCCAAGCGATCTCAGCACCTCAACCAAGTCGGTGGTTGACCTCAACGGTGGCACCGTGGATCCCGGCGATATTCTTGAGTACACCATCACCCTGACGGAAACAGCGGGTGTCAGCGCAACCTCGGTAGAGGTGAACGACACCATCGATACAGACACCACCAGTTTCACTTTCCAGTCCACCAGCTGTTCAGGTTCACCGGTTAACAGCTTTGCGTTTGATACGCTGACTGTCACAGGCATTACAGTGCCTGCCAGTTCCAGCTGTGATGTGGTGTTCCGGGTCACCATTAAGCCCACCAGTGTGGCGGGGACCTTCATTGACAACTCCGCACTGATCTCCAACGGCAATGGCACAGATGGTAATCCGGTAGCCCCAACCCTGCTCGTCGCCGGTGCTGCCACAGGCTCAAAGATTCTGTATCTGGATTCTCTCGCCAGCGCACCGCGTAACCTGACCAGGGTGCCGCCTGTGTCCGACTCCACCACAGACATTACAACCGGCAACAGTGTTTCCATCTCCCTGAACCCGACTCTGGCGGCTGATTTGCAGATAAACAGTGGCATCATTCCCGTTTCTGTCTGGGTAGAAGCACTGTCTGATGGCACCTACGATCTGACGGCTCAGTTAAGCTATCAGGGCGGCACTGTTATTGGTTCTGACATCATCAACAATGTTGCCATGACCACTGGTTCTGGCAACGCGCAGCTGTACCCCTTTACCATCAATCTGGCGACAGATATCACCGACCTGAACACTAGTGAGGAGATTACTCTGACAATCACCAACGGAGGTGGATCTGCAGGCACAGCCCGAATCCACAGCCTGCTGGATTCTATTGATTCAAACCTGATTGTTGATGCCGCAGATGTAATTAATGTCGACAGTATCAGCTTTTTCTCTGATGTCGCCCGGACCATACCCGCGGCTACGATCGAAGCAGGACAGATCATTTATG
The DNA here is from genome assembly GCA_020443225.1 of Pseudomonadales bacterium. Classification (GTDB taxonomy): domain Bacteria; phylum Pseudomonadota; class Gammaproteobacteria; order Pseudomonadales; family Azotimanducaceae; genus UBA4582. The sequence goes on along the minus strand of JAGRIO010000097.1, from coordinate 2,939 downwards.
TGGAAGCAGTTATCAGTGATCCATTCGGCGCTTTTGATATCACCAATGCAAAGATCACACTGAAAGACCCTAACAATGCCACACAGGTGTCGCTGGCCAACATGACAGAGGACGTTGGCTCCGCTACTGCGGGCACCAAGACCTACTACTACGCTTACAGCGTGCCGTCGGTGGTATCCATTGATCCGGGGGTCTGGAATGCGACAGTCAAGGCGTTCGAAGGACAGGAAGGGACCGTTACCCATACTGATTCCAACACCTTTACCACAACCGCACCGGCAATTGAGGTGGACTATAACGTCAGCCCACTGACAGCCAACGCCGGCGATACCCTGACCTATACCATCACAGTGACAAACAGTGGCGGGTCACCGGCATCAGTCGATCTCAATCAGGCGATCCCGGTTGGAACACAGAATCTTGTTGTTACCAGTCTGCCGAGTGGCACCGATGCGTCAACCAGTTCCACCCTTGATATCACCGGAATCACCATTCCGGTTGGGGTCACGGTTATCACCTTTACTGTCGATGTATCAGGAACCGCCCAGCCAGGCGATCTGATCAACCATACCATCTCACTGGATAATGCCGGTAACCCGGTAACAGATATCGCACCGAGTGTACTGATCAATCCGTTTTTTACTAACAGTGGCAACAAGCTTCTGTATGCTGACAATCTCGCATCAACGCCGCGGCTGGACCGGACCGTGCCGGTATCCAATACAACCCGCTCGGTACTTTCACAGGGTGGCAGTACGACACTGACTCTGTCACCGGTGTTGCAGTCGGACCTGACGCTCTCAGCGGGAGATATCACCAGCTCAGTGTGGGTAAGCCGGGGCAGCAGTTTTGCTGGTGAGCGAACCATTCAGGCAACACTGGGTTATACCGGTGCTTCCTCAGGCACCATAGGTTCAGACTCTGTCACAATCACGCTGCAGTCGGGCACATCAGGGGCCCAGTACATCCCGTTCACTATCAATCTTGCCAGCCCGCTGACCATTCTGGCGAACAGTTCACTGACCCTGACGATCACAAACAACACAGCGATCAGCGGTGAAACCATCACGGTGCATAGTTTTAAGGACAGCGTGCATCCAACCCAGGTAGGTTTAAACGCCAACTCACCGCTAAACGTGATTGCGGTAGAAGCTTACAATAATGATATTGATTCAGGTGGTGTTCCTATCACCGCGACCAGCCCTTCCAGCACTGTCTGGGTGGTTGCCACTGTGGAAGATCCGTTTGGCGCCGATGATATAACTTCAGCGACACTGACGGTAACGGACCCACTCTCTGCTATCACGCTGAATGCCGCGGCCATGAGCGTGCCAACGACTCAGCCAGCTTCTGGCGCACAAAAGTATTTTCAGTTGAGTCATACTCTGTCTGCTGAACTGGGGGACTGGGATTTCTCTGTCACAGCGAAGGAAGGTACCGAAAATACGGTAACGGCAACCGGCAGTACTACCTTCAACGTGAACAACAACACCCCAGACCTGACAGATTCCTATAAGACCGTCACCAATGTCACCAGCGGTAGTGTTTCAAATACCAATGCGGGTGATACCTTGCGGTATACCATCGCCCTGCTGGAAATTGGCGGGTCTGCCGCAACTGGCGTGGCGGTCACTGATACCATTCCGACTGGCACAACCTTTGTATCCGGTACACTGAAAGTCGATGGTGTTGTGCAGGCCGATCCTGGCGGCACCATCAACCTCACCGGGCTGACGGTACCGGCAAACGGGACAACAACTGTTACCTTCGATGTGACGGTAGATGGCCCCGGAACACCTGGCACCATCATTTCAAATACTGCAACGATCACCAACCCCAGCGGTGTCGTTACCAGTATTGATGTCAGTGCTCAGGATATTGTCATTGCAGGTGCACCGGCAACCGGTACCAAACTGATCTATCTCGAAGACCTTAACACTTCTCCCTATCTGACCAGGGCGCAGCCACAGGTCGCTGGTACCACCGATTTAATTTTCCTGAACAACGGAGGCGGCAGCGTCTCAATGGAACTGTCGCCACCCCTGCGGGATGATCTCAGTATCAATCCGGCTGATGGCGATATCACCATCTCACTGCGGATGCGCGGAGTAGGCCGAAATAACCGCACACGGACAATGAATGTCGATTTCGGTTATCAGACAGGCGCAACATACACCTCGATTGGTTCCGTGAATTCGAATATTTTCCTTTCAACAGGTGCAACTTCAACTGGTGTTTTTGTCATTACACCTGTGACGACGGTAACGGTACCAGAAGGCAGCACCCTGAAACTGGTTGTAACCAACCAGGACTCGAACAATAACGATGATCTGAACCTGTATAGTTTCGACTCCGGCAGCAATCGTTCAACCATATCCCTGAACCCCACGCCGGTAATCAACGTCGACGAAATCAGTTTCTGGACAGATTCCATGGGGGCAGGCACACAAACGACCAACCCTGATCCTGATGGCACTAATGTGGATATATACGCCAGAATAGTGATCAGCGATCCATTTGGGGAGGCGGATATCCAGGCACCGGACGCGGGCACCAATCCGACAACGGTCAGCATGACCAACCCGGATGCCAACGTTGCACTGGGGGGCTCGCCCACCTGTAGCGCACCCTGTTATGCCTATGTGGGCGAAGACACCACCAATGACCCGGCCGGAGACAACACCCGCACCTTCTATTACATCGTCAGGCTGGATGCTGACCCACCAGCGACACGTGGCACCTGGACCATGACCGTCATTGCCAATGAAGGTCTGGAGACAGGTTCCGTATCGCATACTTCGGCGAGCAATTTCTCAACCCTGAAGCGGCCTGACCTGTCGACATCAACGAAGACCTGGACCCACTCAGGCGATGTTGACCCGGGTGAAACCCTGACCTATACCGTTACACTGATCAACACAGGTGGTCTTGATGCTGAC
>JAGRIO010000096.1 GCA_020443225.1 Pseudomonadales bacterium | reverse complement strand
CAGGAAAGCATGTTCGATGCCAAGGCGCAAAGCCCGGTCGGCGCTCTGGGGTTGATGCAGCTCATGCCCGCCACCGCGCGTGAAACCGCCCGTAAAATGGGCGTGGCCCATAATGATGTCTGGCTGACCACAAACCCGAACCATAATATACAGCTCGGCAGCCGCTATCTTGACCAAATGCTGGCGCGTTACAACAATGCCTATCCGCTGGCGATTGCCGCGTACAATGCCGGGCCGGGCCGCGTCGATTCATGGCTCGAAACCTTCGGTGATCCGCGCACTGGGGCCGTCGACTGGATCGACTGGATTGAAATGATGCCCATCTATGAAACCCGCAATTATGTCCAGCGTGTCATGGAATCTGTGTACGTCTATAGGTTGCGGTTGCAAAAAGTGCAAAAGCCGCCCAGCGCCCCGATCCATATCGCTTTTTCAAAACATTGATCGCCGCAGGTGAAAACACGCGCCTGAATGCATATTGAAATAGTTGTATTTTTTCCATGTTTTCTTTCCAAAAATAAGCTAAAGTATAGGGCGTGGGGTTCAGCGTTTAGTTGACTGTTTTTATGGGGGAAGACACTCTATGAAGCTGCTTTTGGCGGATGATCATACGCTTTTTCGCGATGCGCTCGTTCAATATATTGAACGTTCCAATCCCGAAGCGCAGGTCAGCATCGCAAAAGACTTTGACGAAGCTTTTAAAATAGCTCAGAACGATGATCAGCAGGATCTTGTTCTGCTTGATCTACGCATGCCGGGTATGGATGGGATGAACGGCTTTGAAAAAATGCGCCAAACGTTCCCCGATATTCCGGTGGCTCTTATGTCGGGGGTGGCTGAGCCGGAAGACGTTCAGGCGGCTTTGGATTTAGGCGCTGTCGGATATTTTCCCAAAACGCTTTCCGGCAAGGCCTTGTTGCGCGCCATTGAATCGGTTCTGGACGGAGAAATCTATGTCCCCGTCGATCATGAAACGCACCAGCCCATACCGTCATATTATGATGACGGCCCGCGCCAGAGAATAACTCCCAAACCTGCTCAGGCCGCGCCGGCCAATAAAGTCGTCAGGAACTTTAAGCTAACGCCCAGAGAGCAAGAGGTTCTAGGGTATTTGGTTACCGGGGCTTCAAATAAGGAAATCGCCAATGAACTGGGCTTGCAGGTCGTAACGGTCAAGCTTCACGTGCGCGGGATTTGCCGAAAACTGGATGCGAAAAACAGAACGCAGGCGGCGTTAATCGCCCGTGAGAACGGTTTTGCAGGCGCGGAAATCGCCGGATCTTAGAGAAAGCGAGATGCTGAAACTCTTTCGCCGATACTCGCATGTCTTCTTATTTTTACCCGGACTGGTAATTCTCGCTATGGGGATGCTGGCTTTGCACACGACGGTGAAGCTCGGCTCCGAATACGAAGTGCTCAATCATTACTACAATACACTATCCGCGCATTATGCTGACTTGAAAAATACGGCGGCAGAACACACGATGGCATCGCAAATAGAGAATGTCATAACCTATAAGCGCCAGTTATATTGGGCGGTGATTGCGATGGGACTGACCGGGTTTTTGTTGCTGATCGTTAATGCCGATCATTTGCAAAAACTCGTCAGAATTAACCGGGAAAAGCAGGATGATCTTAAATTATTAAGCCAGCGCTTGGCGGCGATTGAAGCGTCCTTCGAAGGTATTGCCATCGTCGATCCCGAAGGCCGCCTGACCTACATGAACAAGGCTTTGCTGGATGTCTACGGTGTGCCGCAGGAACAAGCGGATGAATTCATTGGCAAGTCGTGGTTTGAGCTTTATACCCCTGAAAATCGGGAATACATCAAAGAGTATGTTATGCCGATTTTTGAACGTGAAGGGTTCTGGCACGACACGACAAAGATTTTACGTCTGGACGGTAAGGCCATCACCGCTCATGTTTCGATGACACGTCTGGAGGATGGCGGTTTTGTAGGCACGGCAAGAGATGTAACCGAAGCCGAAAAGATGAGCGCCGAAAAAAAACAGATGGAGCACCAGCTTTCCCAGGCTCAAAAGATGGAGGCTGTAGGGCGTCTGGCCGGCGGGATTGCCCACGACTTCAACAATCTGCTTGTCGTCATCAAGGGCTATCTGGATCTCGCCGCACCATTTGGCCGTGCTGATGAGGAGCTTGGTAACTATCTGGCACAGATTGGTGAAGCCGCAGAAAGGGCAGCGGGACTCACCCGCCAGCTGCTTTCCTTCAGTCGCAGGCAGATAATGGAAGCGAGGCCCGTTGATATCAACAAGCTGGTAGAGGGAATTGGCAATCTCCTGCAGCGTTTATTGCCTGCCAATATTGAGTACCAGTTTCTGCCCGGTGAGCTGAGCGGCCGGGTGGAAGGCGACGCCGGTCAGCTGGAGCAGGCACTCGTGAACCTGGCCGTGAATGCCCGGGATGCCATGCCAGATGGTGGCAAAATGACGATTACAACGGCGGCCACTGAAGTCGATGCTGACTATGTTGAAAGTCATCCCTGGGCCAGGCCCGGCAGTTATGTAGTGGTGACAGTATCGGATTCCGGTTTCGGAATTTCCCCGGAGATACAAAGCCGCATATTTGAACCGTTTTTTACCACCAAGCCTGAAGGACAGGGAACTGGCCTCGGCCTGTCGGTATTCTTTGGCATAGTCAAACAGCATGGCGGCTTTGTGCAACTTTACAGCGAACCTGGTCACGGCACTGAAATCCGCATGTATCTGCCTCTGGTTGAAGCCAGAATTGTTGAAGAATTGCCGCCTCCGGACAGTTCTGAATCTGAAACTGGCCGGGAGAGAGTGCTGCTGGTGGAGGATGATCCGCAAATCTGCCGGCTGGCAGAGCGGGTGCTTACGAAGGCAGGCTATAGCGTACTGGTGGCAGTCGATGGTCAGGAAGCGATTGAGAAATTCAGTCGTGCTCAGGCTGAGATCGATATAGTCCTGCTTGATGTGGTTTTGCCCAAAGCGAGCGGGCATGAGGTCATGAAACACATTCAGGAGATCCGGCCTGATATGCCCATCCTGTTTACCAGTGGCTATTCTGCCAATGGCATTCATACTGACTTCATCCTGCGGGAAGACCTGGCTTTGCTGCAGAAACCTTACAGTTCTGAAGAACTGCTGCGCAAAATCAGGCTGGTGATCGATGCCGTCACAGAAGATTGATCTGCGGCCATCCCCTTCGCTGGCTGCGTTCAGGAAAACGAATTGTATTGGAAACAGTCACTCAGCTGGTCCACCAGCCAATCTGCTCCTGTATCTTCCTGCCTGCGCCTGATCGCGTAGACGTTAATTGGATCAAGCTTTATCGGCAGGTTAAAGCCTTTTAGTCTGCCATCCTGTTTAACCAGTAGTTGAGGTGCTATCACCACAGCGTCTGTATTCCGCACAATTTCGAAGGCAATATGAAAACGGGCAACTCTGGCTTTGATTGTCCGTTTGATCATCGCTCTGGAAAGCTGATCGTCAGTAAATAGTTTCCGGTCACCGCCCGGTGAGATAGCCACATGTGAAAGGCTTTCCAGCAGTTTACGTGAAACCCGCTGGTTGATAGATGGATGGTCAGGTCTGGCAGCAAGTACAAACTTGTCACTGTAGATGCCAACGGATGAAAGGTGTGGCGGCAGAGAATTGAAGTTTCCTACCAGCAGATCCAGTTGATACCCGTCAAGTTCATCCAGAGATTCTGCGCCGATGCTGCTTTTGATAGTGAAGCTGGCATCCGGAGCCATCAGACTGAATTTCCGGAACAGTGGTCCTGCGATGATGCTTGCAAGATACTCAGACATGCCGATTCTGAATTCACGTGTGCTGGTCATTGGGTTGAAGGTTTCGGTGCTGCCAATGGCCGAAGCAGCTTCCTCCAGCAGATGCTCGACGTATGGCGCCAGATCGAGCGCCCGCTGCGTTGGCCGAAGTCCATGTGAGTGTCTGATGAAAAGGGGATCGGAAAACAGTTCTCGCAGCCTCGCCAACGCGTGACTTATGGCAGACTGGCTCAGCCCAAGCTCAGTAGCGACGGTAACAGTTTTACGATGTCGGATTAAACCGTTCAGAATAAGTAACAGCGTGAAATCAAGCTGCCTGATCTTAGTGTTGTTAATAACATTCATTAGAATAAATCAGTTATTCAGATAACAGAATGAAATTATAGTGCGGAGCAGGAGGAAGGCACTATGAAAATGATGAAAGCTGTTTATCTGGACGATTATGGGGCTGTAGAAAATCTCCGCGTGGGAGAGGCAGAGCGACCGCAACCGAGGCCTGGACAGGTGGTAGTTCATATCCACTATGCGGGTTTACGCTGGGGTGATGTGATGGCACGTAATGGGCTCCCTAGTCGGGCGCGGGCGACCCCCTTCATCGCCGGTCAGGAAGCAACGGGGATTGTCGATTCGGTCGCAGATGATGTAACGATGTGGAAACCGGGAGACCGGGTCATGATAACAACAGCCGGTGGGGCCTTTGCCGAATATGCCGCTGTATCGCCCCAGAGTCTTATCCGGGTTCCGGAGGGTGTGAGTCTGCCGCAGATGCTGGCTTATCCCGTTAACATGCGCACCGCTTATTACATGATCTATACCTGGGCGAAGTTGCAGGAGGGTGAACGGGTTCTGTTGCATGCCGCAGCTGGCGGTGTAGGTTTACTGGCGCTGCAGATAATGAAACGTAAGTTTTCAGATATTGAGGTGGTAGCAATAGCAAGTTCAGATCAGAAATTACAGATGCTGAAAAAAGAAGGTGCGGATCATGTGATCAACCGTTCTACGCAGGATTATGTCAGAGAGGTGACAGAGATCTGGGGGCCTAAAGCGTCGGGCTTTGCAACCGGAGGTCAGCAGACCGGTGGGGTTGATGTGGCATTTAATGGTGTTTCAGGAGATACGCTGAGTAAAGACTGGCAGGTTATCCGTAAGCGCGGCCGCTGGGTTATTTACGGTTATGCAGCGGGAAGAGGTCAGCTCGACACCTCAAAATTCGGCTATGACGGTATCACCGTGATGCCGTTTTCTTCCATCGCCTGGATGGGGACGCCTGAATATCAGTCGGCGACAACCTTCATTAATGACTGGTTGCAGAATGAAACGCTTATAGAGCCGACAATCTATCCATTGGAAGACATGCAGGAAGTACAACGACAGTTCGAGCGAGGCGAAACAACGGGGAAAGTTGTTTTCAGTGTGTAGAACAGGAGGAGAATATGAAACTGATAGACCTGACCCGTACGCTGGATAGTTATGATCATGAACGCCTGCCTGAGTTCGCCCGGGCATCTGCGTCTGTCATTGTGCCGAGAGTCGAATATGAATCACCTGATGGCGCTGGTGCAGACATCATGTGTCAGATATTCGGGTGTGAGAGACATCATCTGCCCCATGGTGAAGGTTGGGGATCGGAGAAGCTCCAGCTTAATTCGCATATCGGCACCCATGTTGATGCACCGCTGCACTACGGATCTCTCTGTGAGGGTCAGCCGGCGCGTACTATCGAGCAAATTGAACTGAGCGAACTGTATTGCGATGGTATGGTGCTGGATCTTCGGGGAAAGACTGACGGGCCTGCGATTACCGTCGCGATGCTTGAGGAAGCGCTGGCGGAAAATCAGGCAACCCCAGAGCCCGGCTGCGCTATTCTGCTGCGAACCGGGCAGGAACGGTTTTCAGTCGCTGATCCTGAATGGTACAGCTATCCTGGCATGACACGCGAATCAACACTTTATCTGGCCGGTCTGGGTGCGAAAATTCTCGGCACCGATGCATTGGGTTGGGACCGGCCATTCAATGTGATGCGAAAAGCATTTCATGAGTCTGGTGATGTGCGTGAGATCTGGGATGGTCACTTTGCGGGACAGGAAAAGGAGGTGTTCATCGTTCAACAGCTCGATAATCTCTGCAGCCTGCCAGAGAGTGGATTCAAGGTCGGTTTCTTCCCGATCAAACTGGCTCATTGCAGTGCGGCGCCAGCGAGGGTCGTTGCATTTGTTGAGTGATTCCCCTGGCTGCAGCTGACCCGATGGCTGGGCATTCAGCATTTCTGTGGACGTTCATTTGATGTAGATTGTCCTATTGTCGTTCAGAATGTCTCAGGAGATGCCATGCCCCTTAGCACGCAGATGGTGGGCGAACAGACCCGGCCCCATACTCATTATGTTGATGCGCGTTGGTTGATGGCGTACGCGGCGGGTCTGGGTGATTTTAATCCTCGCTATATGGATACTGACAGCTACCGTGTTATGGCGCATCCTGTGTTTCCGGTCTGTCTGGAGTGGCCGGTGATCCTTGATAGCAGGCACGTCAGGGGATACGAGTCAGTGACAGAGCAGGAACGGGCCAGAGGTGTTCATGCTGCCCATGACCTGCATCTTTACAAACCGTTGCTGGCCGACGAATCCTATGAAACCACGGCAACCGTGGTGGGCCTGCAGCAGATCAGGCCGGGTGCCGCACAAACGGTCAAGCTTGAAACCTATGACAGTCAGGGTGAGCTGGTTTGCCGGACCTGGCAACTGAGTATCAGCCGCGACGTCGCTGTCACGGGTGAGGCGACTGTCACTGAAACACCTCCGGCATTACCTGATACCCATCAGGGCACAAATGGTCAGGCCACCTATGAGATACCAGTGGCAGAGGGGCTGGCGCATGTTTATACCGAAACTGCCCGTATCTGGAACCCTATTCATACGGATAAAGCCTTTGCGCTGGCAGCGGGCTTGCCTGACATCCTGTTGCACGGAACAGCGACACTGGCGCTGGCGATTACCCGGCTGGTGAATCACTATGCCGGTGGTGATCCGGCGAGGGTATATCGCCTGGGTGGGCAATTTCGTCAGATGGTGTTTATGCCGTCAACGCTGGTGCTGGACATCAGTCTGGAGCAGGCAGGGATGACTTGCTTCCGGGTTCTGAACCCGGATGGCTCGGCGGCGATCGAGAATGGCTTCTTCTGCTACCACTGATTTCCCTGCCGGACGGCGCATCGCTAAAACAGACAGTCGCCCCTGCGTAGTGATGGCAGCAAGGTAGACTGTCTGTTATCAGCATGCTTATGCTCTGAGAGTCACCGGTAGTTCGCGGATACCATGAATAAAGCTGGTTGGCAGGTAAACCGGGTCACCGGTCACTTCCACCCGGCTGAAGCGCTTCATAATCTCTTCCCAGATTACCCGTAGCTGCATTTCTGCCAGCCGGTTGCCAACGCAGCGGTGGACGCCGTAACCAAATGCGGTGTGTTGACGCGGGTTTGCCCGGTCGATAATGAACTGATTGGCATTTTCGATGGCTTCTTCGTCACGATTACCTGAGATATACCACATGGCCACCCGGTCGCCTTTACGAATCTGTTTGCCCCCCAGTTCCACATCCTGCATAGCCGTTCTGGCCATGTGAGCGACCGGGGACTGCCAGCGGATAATCTCTGGCACCATCTTTGGAATGAGACCGGGATTCTGGAGTAGTTTGTTGTACTCGTCCGGATTCTTATTAAGTGCCAGCACGCCGCCGGTGATGGAGTTTCGGGTGGTGTCGTTGCCACCTACAATCAACAACAGGACGTTACCCAGCAACTCCTGCGGCGACATATCATTGGTAGCATCATCGTGGGCCAGCATGGAGATCAGGTCGAACTTCTTCGGCTGCGTCTTGCGCTCGTTGTAGTATTCCGTGAAGTAACCAAGGCAGTTAAACAGTTCCTGGAATCCCTGCTCTGGCGTGTCAAAGTATTCCGGATTTCCAAGATTCGAGACTGTGTCTGACCAGTCGATGAGTTTCATGCGGTCTTCCTGCGGAACATCAAACAGGGTCGCCAGCATCTGTCCGGTGAGCTCTACAGAGACTTCCCTGACCCAGTTGAATTCTTCGTTCACCGGCAGATTGTCGAGTATCTGGCCGGCCCGCTCCCGAATCAGCGGTTCAAGATCTGCCAGATTCCTGGGTACGAACATCGGCGCGATCACTTTGCGCTGATCGTCATGTTTGGGTGGATCTTCCTGAATAAACATCGGCAGGGCATAGGGATCTTCCTCTTCCCTGGGCCGGCCACCCAGTGCGATGCCGCCCTGAATCTGCTGGGACGAGAACAATTCATGATGGGTGTCTACATACATGATGTCTTTGTACTTAGTGACTGACCAGTAAGGCCCGAACATGCTTTCTTCTGTCAGGTGGACCGGGTCTTCCGCACGTAACCGTTCGAAATGGCTCCAGAGTGTGTCGTTAGCGAACAGTGCCGGGTGACCTGGGTCCAGCTCGTCGAGAGCAACAGAGTAAGGATCAAAATGCGGGTCAATGCGAAAGGCTTCCAGCACATCCGCATTTGAAAGTGTCAGATCGCCAGCGATCATTCGTTCCATGACGGTTTTCTTGTCGAGAGCCATGACTAGTCCTTTGGTTTCAGGGAAATTGCTGCTAGTTAAGCGCAGCCGTCATGGCATGAAAAGATCAGAAACGGACGGGGCGTTGTTATTCTCCATGCTGGTAACGCCGAAATCGGGCATAATGCCCGCCATTTCAGCTATGACAGTCGCACCGTGACCTTGCACAGACTCAGCCATCTGATGGCGCCGGAACTTGGTTTTTCGACTCTGCCCGCAATACTGCGGGTATTGCTGTGTACCGATGGCACCGTAACCCACAGTCTGGCCGCCTACTTTGATGAGCCGATCAATGTCCTCTGTTTGCGTCAGGAATCCAGACCCCTGTCTTCAGTGCCAACGGAACTGGATGGTGAGCCAGGCGAAACGGTGATCGAGCGTGAAGTACTGTTACAGGGCGCTGCCAGTGGCAGGCAGTATGCGCATGCCTGGTCCACTATATGCGTTGGCGCGCTGGATCGGGATAGCCGGGCTATGCTTGATTCAGGGGCAGCCGGCATCGGTGAATTGCTGGCGGCCAGAAATCTGGAAACCTGTCGGGAAATTCGCCGGATCGGACTACGTACAACAGAAGCGCTGCAGCACTTTGAGGCAGATGCCAGTGGTGGTGTTGTGTTCAGAGATTATGTGATTCACAGCGGGGGCAAGGCGGTGATACTGGTGACTGAAGAGTTTCCGGTAGCGCTGTATACCGGCGCCTGAACGGCGGGCGTGATTCCCGGGAAACAATTATGCAGCACAGCATGGACGACACCGCAGCACAGCAGACAGCGAGCATGGTGGAAGGCTCGCCCGTTCGCGTGCTGGTATATGTTGCTGTGGTGCTCTGTCTGTTGCTGGCAGCACTGCCAGCAATTGAACCCCTGGGAACCCCGAATGCGCCTGCGGTCAGTGAGGGTGAGCTTGATCTGACTGAATGGGACTTTGGTTCAAAACCTTCTATCGAGCTAAAGGGAGACTGGGGTTTCTACTGGCAGCAGGTGGTTGATCCGCAGGCAGTGTCCCCTGCAGCTACCGGCGAGGCATATATTCGCGTTCCCGGTCACTGGGCTCAGATAGCCGGGGCGGGCACACATGGCTTTGCCAGCTATGTTGCAGACCTGATATTACCGGCAAGTGCCCCGCCACTCATGCTGAAGATGACCGAAGTAGGAACGGCCAGTGCGGTCTACGTCAATGGGGTGCTGGTCCATGAGTCCGGCAGGTTTGGCACCACCGGCCAGACTTCCGTACCAGGTATTCAGCGAGATCTCATCAGGGTTCTGGCGGTTGATGAAAACCGGCACTTGCGGATCGTGATTCATGTATCGAACTTTGATTACCGTACTGGCGGTATCTGGGACCCGCCGGTACTGGGCACGGTGGAAAAGATTCAGCAACAACAGGACGTCAGGCTTGCCTATGCGATCTTTCTCGCCAGTGGTATCTGCGTTATCGGGCTGTATCAGATAGGTTTGTACAGTTTGCGCCGGGAAGACATTTCGCCTCTGTATTTCGCTGCCTTCTGTATTGGGATCGTGTTGCGGATTCTGTCGACAGACGAACGGTTTCTGACTCTGTTGGTACCAGACATCAGTTATGTGGCGCTGGTGCGGATTGAATATCTGTCTTTTCTGCTGGCCACCCCTGCCTTTGGCATGTTCCTGGTCGAGATTCTGCGCGGCAAGTTTCCGGTCTGGATGCGATTTGCCGGTATCCTGCCAGGTTTGCTGGGTTCCCTGGCGATTGTGTTTACTCAGCCAGTAGTTTTTTCTGAGTGGCTGCCGTTCTTTCAGGCTTATCTGGTGTTTGGTTGTTTGTGCTGCATCTATCTGCTTATCCGGGCAATTTTCAATCAGATGTGGGTGGCGTGGGGATTTCTGATCAGCTTTCTGGCGCTGCTGGTGGCGGTCTTTAATGACATTCTGGTATCTGTTGGTCTGGTGCAGACTCCGGTGATACTGGTAAGTACCGGGCTGTTCTTCTTTATTGTGGTGCAAACCTACGTGTTGTCGATGCGCTCCAGCCTGGCGTTGCGCTCTGTAGAGTTGCTGAGGTTTCAGCTTGAGGCCCACAGTAACCAGCTGGAGGCAGAAGTGGCTGAGCGAACCCGTGATCTGGCGACTGCCAATGCGGCGCTGGAAAAACTCACTGTAGAAGACAGTCTGACTCAGATTGCCAACCGGCGACAGTTTGACCAGACCCTGGCCCGGGAATGGGCGAGCCACCACCGACGTCAGGAGGCTTTGTCGCTGATTCTTTGCGATATCGACTATTTCAAGAAATACAATGACCGGTTTGGCCATGTGCGGGGTGATGAAGCCCTGCAGCAGGTCGCGCTGTGTCTGCGTGATTGTCTGTCGCGTCCTAACGACCTGGTTGCACGCTATGGTGGCGAAGAGTTTGTGGTGCTGCTGCCTGACACGCCTTCCGAAGGTGCGAGAGAGCTGGCAGAACGTTTGCTGGGGGCCGTGCGTGAATTAAGAATCTCTCATCCTGACTCGCCCGAAGGCATAGTTACCCTGAGCATGGGTGTTACCACCATCATTCCTGATGCTCGCACCAGCCGGGCGCAATTGGTGGAGCGTGCAGATGAACTGCTGTATCGTGCAAAGTCTGAAGGTAGAAACCGATACATCGCTGACTGACCGGGAGGGTCTGATGTTCAAATCATTGATGATGCTGGTGGCTGGATTGCTGGTGATCGGGCTGGTGTTGATGACTGCGGTAAGTCGTTCTGAAACGCTCCAGGGTAAACTCGTCTACCGGGCAGCAACCGCGGGCATGAGTCAGCGTTTTGAAGTGACAGATGGTCTGACAGTCATGATGTGTGGCACCGCTTCGTCGCTGGGCAATAATCCGGACCGCGCGCAAGCGTGTGTGGCAGTACTGACACCGGAGCATTTCGTCGTCATTGACAGTGGCAGTGGCTCCGCCGGCCGGCTGGTGACTGCTGGCATGCCGCTGGACAGGTTGCAGGCTGTCTTCCTCACCCACTTTCATTCAGACCATATCACCAGCCTGCCGGATCTGAATCTTAACAGTTGG
>JAGRIO010000095.1 GCA_020443225.1 Pseudomonadales bacterium | reverse complement strand
TCCGGCTGAGATGGCGACCAACCGCGACCGCCGCACCACCAATTCCCAGCATTGCACCGGTCAGAAACAGGATCAGGGTTTCATTAAAGCCGAGGCCACCCAGGGAAAATTCCTTCTGGTAGGTGTCCACCAGCAATTCGACGGGGCCGGACAGAAACCAGAGACTGGCATTAACCAGCATCCAGGCGAGCAGGGCACCACCGACCCCATACCAGAACCCGAGATAAAGAAACGGCCGTCTCACGAAGCTGTCAGTACCGCCCACGAGCTTGATGATCTCTATTTCTGCACGCCGGTTTTCAATGGCCAGGCGGATGGTATTGCCAATCGCGAGCACAACGCCAAGACCCAGAAAGCAGGCCAGCGCAGTGACCAGTCGCTCACCAACCTCCAGAATCAGAAACAGACGCTGTAACCAGTCGAGGTCATAGGATACCGACGCGACGCCCGGTTCTGTCTCCAGCCTGGCAATCAGGAGTCTCAGTTCTGCACCCTGACGACTGGCTGGCTCCAGTTCAATTACAGCGGGTAAGGGGTTAGTGTCGAGGGTTGCCAGGACATCTCCAAAGCCAGACAGGGCGCGGAATTCTTCCAGCGCTTGTGCAGACGAGATAAAACGCGCCCTGACAGCGAAGGGTTCATTTTCCCAGCGCGAGGCCAGTTGCTGGCCTTCCGCTTCGGAGACCGTTTCCTGCAGGTAAACCGAAAACCGCGCGGTGCCATCCCAGTCACCACTGATGTGACTGACATTATTCAGTATCAGATACAGGATCGCAGGCAGCGCCAGCGCGATCCCTATCATCAGCCAGGTCATCAGGCTCGCGGGCCAGACCTTCAGCAAACCACTGATGGTTTCCACCGCAACCTTACGATGATGGGCAAACCAGGCGCTGAACTGGTCAGCCATACCCACACCCGCGACACTGGCACCCTGACTGGTGGTCACTTTGGTGCTGCCACGTCCACCGGCATGTCTGCCAGCAGGCTTATGACTGGCACCCTGTCTGCTATCACCGGGCTTCATGGTCATCTACCAGTCGTCCCTGATGCAGCACCAGCTGACGTTTATTCATACGGGTTACCAGTTCAAGATCGTGAGTCGCAACCAACACAGTGACCCCCACCTGATTGAACTGCTCAAACAGATTCATGATTTCCTGCGACAGGGCAGGGTCAAGATTGCCGGTTGGCTCATCGGCCAGCAAGACTGCTGGCTTATTTACGACCGCGCGGGCAATCCCCACACGCTGCTGTTCACCGCCGGACAATGCAATCGGGAATTGTCGTTCCTTATCTGCTAGACCAACCTTAGACAGTGCTGCACGAACCCTGCGACCAATCTCGCGGGACTGATACCCGGCGATGGTCAGCGGCAGTGCGACATTGTCGAACACGGTACGGTCAAACAACAGTTGGTGATTCTGAAAGACCACACCGACATTGCGGCGTATATTTGGTACCAGAAAACCCGGCAGGCGGTTGAGGTTGGTGCCGTTCACAAACACCTGCCCTTGCGTGGCCCGCTCCATGACGATGATCAGCTTCAGCAGGGTGCTTTTACCGGCACCGGAATGGCCGGTAAGAAAAGCCATTTCACCCGCTGCCACCTCAAAATTCACCCGTGACAGCGCTTCCCGGCCTTCTTCATAGCGCTTGCTGACCTGATCAAAACGAATCATCCGTCAGCTGGCCTCACCCTCTGGAACATCAAATATGGCACTAACGAATTCGCGGGCATTGAAAGGTCTGAGATCATCAATTTTCTCGCCGACACCAATGTAACGGATAGGAATCGCCAGCTGCTTTGCGATTGCAAATACAACCCCGCCTTTGGCAGTGCCATCCAGTTTGGTAATGGTCAGGCCCGTAACCGCCACGGTTCCAAGAAATTCTCTGGCCTGTGAGATGGCATTCTGTCCCGTCGTCGAATCCAGCACCAGCATCACTTCATGAGGTGCTTCCTGATCCAGCTTACCCATCACCCGACGAATTTTGGCGAGCTCATCCATCAGGTTTTTCTTGCTCTGCAAGCGGCCGGCAGTATCAGCAATCAGCACATCAATCCCTCTGGAGCGGGCAGACTCCAGCGCATCAAACACCACGGATGCACTGTCAGACCCTGTGGGCTGAGCCACCACCGGTACGTCGTTGCGTTCACCCCAGACTTTCAATTGTTCCACTGCCGCAGCACGGTAGGTATCACCTGCCGCCAGCATGACTGACTTACCCTGTTGCTGAAACTGCTTTGCCAGCTTGCCAATGGTCGTGGTCTTGCCTGCTCCATTGACGCCTACCATCAGAATGACATAAGGCTTTTTACCATCCTCAATCATCAGAGGCTTTTCTACCGGCGTCAGCAGCGCCGTCATTTCATCCTGTAGCGTCTGGTAAAGCGCTGCTGCGTTTCCGAGCTCCTTGCGGGCGACCTTGCGGGTCAGCTCACCAATGATCGCTGTCGTTGCCTCAACCCCGACATCAGAGGTAATCAGAGTTGTCTCGATTTCTTCGAACAATTCGTCGTCAATCGCTTTCTCACCGAGGAAAACCCGGCCCATGCCCTTACTGATCTTGCTGCGGGTACGGGAGAGGCCGGCTTTAATGCGTGAGAAAAATCCTGACTTGCCTTCACCTGAGGCTTCTGCAACATTGTCACTCATGAGATATACGGTTTCCTGCATAACCCTGCGCACCGACTGCCGGTCAGAGAACAGCTGAGTGGTGCGCGGGATGTCTGATGATCATGAAGTCCGGATTATCGGAGGAAACTGGCGAAGTCGCAAAGTATCTTTCGCCAGACACGAGGAAATCCGTCCCACACCTGCGCGAATTCGTGAAACCCTGTTTAACTGGCTCCGGTTCGACGTTGCCGGTGCCCGTTGCCTTGAGCTCTATGGAGGCAGCGGTATCCTGAGCATCGAGGCATTGTCACGGGGTGCCGCTCAGGTCACGGTGATTGAACATGCTGCCCACGTCTGTCGTCACCTGCAGACTGAAGTTCAGAAGCTTGGTGCTGAGCCGGGCCAGTTCCGCTGTATTAACACCAGCGCCACTCAGTTCCTGCAGTCAATTGCGCCTTTGAATCAACCGCTTCCAGAGGCCAGCCAGTTTGATCTGATCTTTCTCGACCCGCCTTTCGCAGGTGATGAGCTGAAATCAGTTCTGCCCCTGATTGACCAGCGCCGGTTACTCGCAGACGAAGGCCTGATCTACATTGAGTCCGGGCAGTCGATAAACACCGGTAACTTACCTGCAAACTGGGAGATCTACCGGCAGAAGAAGGCCGGTGCTGTCTACTATTGTCTGTGCCGGATAACAGAATAATTCGCGGATGTCACAAGGTGCCGGCTCATGTATTATGCGAAACCTTAAGAGTTCAGAACGGCAGTAATTCCAATGACGACTGTGTTATACCCCGGTACTTTCAACCCCATTCACAACGGGCATGCTGATCTGGTGGAGCGCGCTGCGCAGATCTTTGATCATGTGATTCTGGGTATCGCCACCAGCCCCCATAAAAGTCCCAGCATCCTGGAAACCCGGGTCGCACTGGCCAAAGAAGCCCTGTCCCACGTACCTAATGTCGATGTCATTGGCTTCAATACTCTTACGGTGGAATTTGCCAAAGAGGTAGGTGCGGGTGTGATACTGAAAGGTATCCGGACTGTTACTGACTTTGAATATGAATTTCAGATGCTGAGCATGAACCGTGCGCTGCAGCCTGGACTGGAAACGGTTTTTCTGGCGCCTTCTGAAGAGTTTTCCTATATCTCATCCACGCTGGTCCGGCAGATTGCTGGCTATGGCGGCGATGTTTCCCAGTTTGTACACCCTGCAGTTGCGGAAGCGCTGGCCAGGGGTGAAGTAGGCTGAGTCAGCCCGCATAACTGCCATCAGATCTGGGTTCAGGTGCAGCAGCAGTAGCAGGCCCTTAACGCTGACAACGGGTGCAGAAAACCGTGGTTCTCTGCCCCAGCCTGATTTCTTTCAGGTCCCGCTGGCAGTTGGTACAGGGCTCCCCGCCGCGACCGTAAACATGCAGTGACTGTTTGAAGTAACCCGGACTGCCATCTTCCCGGAGAAAGTCCCGCAAGGTTGTGCCACCGGCACTGATCGCGCGATTGAGAACCTGACGTACCTGCGCAGCAAGAAGCTCATATTTTGCCAGGCTGACCTTTCCCGCCGCCTTGTCAGGTCTGATACCTGCCAGGAAAAGGCTCTCGTTGGCATAAATGTTTCCCACGCCTACGACAATGTGACTGTCCATCAGAAAATTCTTCACCGCTGTTTTTTTTCCCCGTGACCTTTCGTAAAGATGCTGGCCGCTGAACCCGGATTCCAGTGGTTCAGGCCCCAGAGAAGCAATCAGTTCGTGACTGAGAGGGTCTTCCACCCACAGAACAGAACCAAAGCGACGAGGATCATGGTAGCGAAGCACCTGACCGCTACTGAGCAAAATATCCAGGTGATCATGGATTTTCAGCGGAGCTTCTCCGGGCACGATACGCAAACTGCCTGACATACCGAGGTGAATCATCACTGAACCGGTGGGCAGCTGTATCAGCAGATACTTGGCGCGTCGTGCCACCTGTTCGATGACCTGACCTGTGGCCCGCTGGCCCAGATCATCAGGCACAGGCCAGCGCAGGGAGGGCTGGCGAACGAGCACGCCGACAATCCGCTGCCCCAGAAGATGCGGTTCTATTCCACGACGGGTTGTTTCAACTTCAGGCAGTTCCGGCAATTCCACTCACCAACAGATTGATTCCAGACGCAGGGCTGGGATAGGGTTCGGCTCTTCGACAGGCTGAATATTCTACTATGACTATCCCAGTGCTTGGCATTGATACCGGCGGTACTTTTACAGATTTCGTTGTTCTGGCGGCTGGCCGGTTACAGGTACACAAGGTGCTGTCGACGCCGGAGGCTCCGCAGCGAGCTATTCTGCAGGGTATTGAAGAACTGGGTCTCACAGAACAGGCCCGCAGCGGGAACCTGATGGTCATCCACGGTACCACCGTTGCTACCAATGCAGCGCTGGAAGGGAAGGGCGTGCGCACCGTCTACATTGGTAATCGCGGCCTTGGAGACATCATCCGGATTGGCCGCCAGACCCGCCCGGAACTTTACAATCTGACACCGGCTTCCTCAGCGGAACTCATCGATCCGACCCTGATTCTTGAGGCTGACACCCGCACCGCTGCCGATGGTCTGGCGATAAAAACCCTGACAGATGACGAGCTGACCGCACTGGTGGAGCAGGTCCGGCAGCTGTCTCCCCGGAGCGTTGCTGTCAATTTGCTGTTTTCCTATCTCGACCCCAGCGAAGAAATTCGCATAGAACAGGCACTGAGCGATCAGTACTTCGTCAGCCGCTCGTCCTTTGTCTTGCCAGAGCAAAATGAATATGAGCGCGGTATCACCACCTGGCTGAATGCATGGCTGGGACCATTGATCAGGGACTATCTGAACGAGCTGGCAGAGAGTCTGGCACCCAGTTCCCTGTCAGTCATGCAGTCCTCCGGGTTAACCATCGCAGCAAAACAGGCTGCCAGGCGCGCGGTTAATCTGCTTTTGTCAGGGCCGGCTGGCGGACTGTCAGCGACAACCCATATTGGTAGCCTGACTGGCATTCCGGACATGATGACATTTGATATGGGTGGCACCTCTACGGACGTCTCTCTGGTCAAAGGCCGCATTCGCCTTACAAACCGAGGCAAGATCGCCGGGGTACCTGTGGCCATACCTATGGCTGATATCCATACCATCGGTGCGGGTGGTGGTTCCATCGCCTATATTGACGAAGGCGGCCTGCTGCGGGTTGGACCGGAATCCGCGGGGGCCAGCCCCGGACCTGCCTGCTATGGGAAGGGCGGTAGTCTGCCCACCGTAACCGATGCCAATCTGGTGCTGGGCAGACTGCAACCAGAAGCCTTCCTGGGTGGGTCCATGGGTCTGGATGCCGATGCTGCCCGGCGCGCGATAACACCGCTGGCGACTCAACTCGGAATGACAGTTGAGGAAGTTGCCCTGGGCATCATCGAGCTTGCCAACGAACATATGAAACAGGCACTCAGTGTCATTTCGATTCGCCAGGGCTATGACCCCCGGGCATTTACCCTGACCTGCTTCGGTGGTGCCGGTGGTCTTCATGTCTGTGATCTGGCAGACAGTCTGGACATGAAGCGGGCGCTCGTACCGCTGAACAGTGGCGTATTCAGCGCGCTGGGAATGATCGCCTCGGTCGCCGGTCGGGAGCTGATCCAGACCTGCCGCCGTAATACCGCAGAGCTCACACAAACTGATCTGCTGGACATGCTGGAGTCACTGAGGGAACAAGCCCGTGCCGAGCTGCTCGCAGAAGGACACACTCAGGCCGAGTGCCTGTTCTCTCTGGACCTGCGCTATCAGGGGCAAACCCATGCACTGACCCTGCCCTGTGAATCATTGTCGGCGGCGGTACAGGCTTTTCATAACCTGCATGAACATCGCTATGGTCACCGTATGGACCGACCGGTCGAAATGATCAGCATGAGAGCCCACTGCACAGTCGCCCGGGACGCTCTGGTCTTACCGCAACACGAGCCCGGCGAGCAATTGTCTGCAGCCCGCACGATCAGACTTGTGGGCATCGATGAACCAGTACCGGTGATGAGCCGCTCCGCACTCACGACAGGCAAGCGGATATGCGGGCCTGCTCTTATCACAGAGGCTCATACGACAATACTGATGAAAAAAGACTGGGAAGGTGAACTGGACAGCTGGGGGAATCTGTTACTGACGAAGCATTGACCTCGTCAGTAACGGGTTCTGCATGTCTTCCATGGAACTTACTCCGCAGCACCAGGCCCGGAGATGTTCAGGAGACGGCTTACCTGAATGATTACTTGATCTTGGCTTCTTTGTAGATCACATGCTTACGGACAACCGGATCAAATTTCTTGATTTCCATCTTGTCAGGCATGGTGCGCTTGTTTTTGCTGGTAGTGTAAAAATGACCAGTACCGGCAGAAGATACGAGCTTGATTTTATCTCTCATGACGTTGTCTCCGCTTAGACTTTCTGACCCTGGGCGCGAATGTCAGAAACGACTTCTTCGATACCCTTCTTGTCGATGATACGCATACCCTTGGCCGAAACCCGAAGCTTCACGAAGCGGTTTTCGCTTTCCAGCCAGAATTTGTGGTCATGCACATTAGGCACAAAACGACGACGCGTTTTGTTGTGTGCGTGCGACACGTTGTTTCCTGCTACCGGACGCTTGCCGGTTACTTGACATACTTTGGACATGATACCCGTCCCTACCGTTAACTGGCCTGTTTAGCGGCCCCTGTTTGACTGTAAAAACAGACTTACCGGAAGCCTGTTCTCGAGAGCCGTGCTTTATACCAGATGGATAATTCCAGTTCAACGGCTTTCGCTCAAATATCCCCGAATCCCTGCGTTTCAGCAGTATTCGCATACCCGCTTACTTCAGAGTAAACCCCGTTCTGCAAATGACATGACCTCCTGATCGCCGACAATCATATGGTCCAGCACGCGGATATCGACCAGCAACAACGAGCTTTTCAGCCGTTCTGTGATACGTTGATCTGCCTGACTGGGTTCCGCGATGCCGGAGGGGTGGTTATGGGCGAAGATGACCGCAGCCGCGTTATGACCCAGGGCGCGTTTAACCACTTCCCGGGGATGAACGCTGGCGCCATCAATGGTGCCAAAAAACAGCTCTTCATACTCTATGAGGCGGTGCTGGTTATCCAGATACATGCAGGCGAAGACTTCCCTGCTGTAACCCCGCAGACGTGTCATCAGATATCGCCGGGTACTGTCCGGGTCGGTAATCGCATCACCGCGCTCAAATCCGGCCTTAAGGTAGCGTTCGGTGATTTCCAGTGCCGCCCGTAACTGGGCATAACGGGCAGGCCCTACGCCCCGCGCATTCATGACCTGGCGACTGTCCGCTTCCAGCAGACCCCGAACGCCGCCAAAAGTCGCCAGCAGTTCCTCTGCAACCTGCAACACCGGTATGCCCCGCACACCAGTGGACAAAAAGATCGCCAGCAACTCCGTATCCGTGAGGAATGCGGGCCCGCGGGCTAACAACTTTTCCCTTGGCCGTTCAGATTTTGGCCATTGTGACTTCATTCGCTGCCCTCTGTTCCAGTAAAATGTTGAGTGATTAATCACTCACTGGCAGGTCTTTGAAAATGACCCGCCAATTGGTGCTATGGTTAGTCAAACAACCTTAGCTGAACCTGCCGGGTATCCATGTGGGTCAGCGGACCAAATTCGTGTAAGCAGGCCTGGTATAACACTGTAGTCAGATTGCCAGTCTGTGTATTGGAGTCATCAGATCGTCACCATGAGCAGTCTTCAGAACAAGAGAATCCTGTTGGGCGTCACTGGCGGTATTGCTGCCTACAAAAGTGCTGAACTCCTGCGTCGTCTGCAGGATGAAGGGGCCGACGTTCGGGTGGTGATGACCCGCGGTGCCACAGAATTTATTACGCCCCTGACCATGCAGGCGCTGTCGGGTCATGAGGTGCATATCGATTTGCTGGATACCGAAAGCGAGCGTGCCATGGGGCATATCGATCTGGCCCGGTGGGCTGACATGCTGGTGATTGCGCCTGCTACTGCAAACTTTCTCGCCAGTCTGGTGGCCGGCAAAGGCGATGATCTGCTGTCCACCATTTGTCTGGCCGCCATGTGTCCGGTTGCTGTTGCACCCGCCATGAATCAGGCGATGTGGGCCAACCCCAGCACCCAGGCTAACTGCCGGACTTTGCAGGACCGGGGAATCATCTTTTTCGGTCCGGAAGCTGGGTTACAGGCTTGTGGCGAAACCGGCTCTGGTCGGCTGCTGGCGGTCCCCGAACTGGTAGCCTGCATAGCAGGTCAGTTCCAGAGCGGCTTGCTGAACAACCGCACAGTACTGATCACCGCCGGTCCAACAAGAGAGGCCATTGATCCGGTCAGATACATTTCCAACCACAGCTCTGGCAAGCAGGGGTATGCCCTTGCTGAAGCAGCAGCAGAGGCAGGCGCCAGGGTCATACTGGTTTCCGGACCAGTTAACCTGCCACCACCGGACCGGGTCGAAGTGGTGCCGGTCGTCAGTGCCGATGAGATGTACGCAGCAGTCATGGCCAGAGTTGCTGAGGCCGACGTATTCATCGGTGTCGCGGCAGTGGCAGATTTCAAACCGGTGGCCAGCGCTGACCAGAAAATCAAGAAACAGGACGGCAGCAGTGGTCTGACCCTTGAACTCACCCAGAACCCGGATATCATCGCTGCCGTAGCAGCCCTGCCAGATGGCCCTGTGACAGTGGGTTTTGCCGCGGAAACCCAGAATCTGCTGGACTATGCGCGGAGCAAACTGACCCGCAAGAATCTGGATATGATTGTGGCTAATGACGTCTCTAATCAGTCTATCGGCTTCAACAGCGATGAGAACGAAACTACCATTATCAGCCGCGACGATGCGGTGACGTTGCCCATGGCATCCAAACGCAACATTTCAGCAAACATCATTCGTGTCGTGTCCGGATATCTCGACACGAACCATGTACCTTTCAGGACGCCGGCAGGTAGCAACTCATGAAATCATTGCAGGTCAGAATACTGAATCCACGAATCGGTCAGGATATTCCCTTACCGGAATATGCCACCCGGGGCTCCGCCGGGCTGGATTTGCGCGCATGCATCGATTCTGCAATGACCCTGAATCCGGGAGATACTCTGCTGATTCCGACAGGATTGGCTATCTTTATCGAGGACCCGGGCTACGCGGCGCTGATCCTGCCCCGTTCCGGACTCGGTCACAAACATGGCATAGTACTGGGTAATCTGGTAGGCCTGATCGACTCTGACTATCAGGGTGAGTTAATGGTGTCTTGCTGGAATCGTGGTCAGGACCCGTTCACGATCGAACCAGGTGACCGCATGGCTCAGCTGATCATCGTGCCGGTCGCGCAGGTCGGTTTTGAGCTGGTTGAAGACTTTCAGGAAACCGATCGTGGTTCAGGCGGTTTTGGTTCATCAGGAAAGCAGTAGAGGATTGAGCATTGGTGAATAATAAAAAAGTACTGACAAGCCTCATCAAACTACCCCTGATCTGCATGGTCGCGGCGCTGGTGATAGCAGCCGCGCTGGTTTTTCTCAGCACCCGGTCCACGATTGCGGATGAGGTCACTGCCACCCTGATAGACCAGCGAATGCAGAATCTGCAGTTTCTGACCAACCGGCGCCAGGATGACCTGATGAGCCAGGCCAGAACCATCAGTAACAGCGCGCGTCTCAGCCGCCTGCTGGAAACCGGCACCCAGGACGAGCTTTCTGAAGAGGAAGCTCGCATCCGTGCAACCATACCTTACGCTATCAGAGTACGCTTATTCAGGATCGGACAGGCCAGGGTTGAAAGAGATGCCATACCGCCTTTCACCTTTACCTCGCTGGATCTGGTCAACGAAGTTGAAACCGGCAACAGCGTTTTCCCTGAGGCCATCAACGCCAATGGCCGCTGGCTGATTTCACTCGCTACACCTGTGACTCCGCCCAATGATAACCGGCTCCGTGGCACCATGTTCGTGTATCTGGACCTGGCCTCGGTCACTGATATGCTGCAGGGCGACCATCAGGGCAGGGTCAGTCTGATACAGAAATTTCCTACCGGACCAGAGACTGAGATTCTCAGTATGGGTGAGGCAGGTTCACTGCCGGAATCCCGCATAAGCCTCAGCAATCCTAACTGGCAGATCGCATTTTCCGCGAATGACAGTCTCGCTCACGATGGTGGTGGTCTGCTCAGCCATCTTATCCCGGTCATCACCTTATTCCTGATCAGTACCATTGGCGTCGTCTTCAGTCTGATACGGGTAAGTCAGCAACTCAGCGAAGATGCATCTTTGTATATTCATCAGATCTCTGATCTCGCATCCGATCTTTACAAGCCTCACCAGGGTTACCATTTCGGCGTTTTTGACGAACTGGACAGCGAGCTTTCCCGGCTGGGACCAGCACCTGCAGCCACCACACCCATGCTTGAACCCGGCGCCCTGCAACTGGGCAGTGCCACGACCGCCGCGCTGACACCCGATGAGGGTCTGGCTGAACCCGAAAACACTGACCTGATGGCGGAAGTCGACGATCTGCTGGCAGACGAAGAACCCACCGTCAGCGCGCCAGTTCCGGAAGCGGACGCTGCCGATCTCGCTACCATATTCCGGGCCTATGATATTCGCGGCATTGTCGGCAAAACCCTGACACCGGATGTGATACGCCGGATAGGGATGGCGCTCGGCACCGAGGCCCAGGACATCGGTGAGCATACGCTGCTGGTAGCCGCCGATGGCCGTCTTTCCAGCCCCGGGGTCAGCACAGCGCTGATCGATGGCATTACGGCCACCGGC
>JAGRIO010000094.1 GCA_020443225.1 Pseudomonadales bacterium | reverse complement strand
TTTGATGCCTTTGTCGCTGAACTCAACGATGCCTTCAATGAATTCGTGCCACTCATAGTCAGTCTGTACCGTGCTGGTTAGCTTCAGGGTTATGTTGCTCTGTTCACTGGCGGCTGTCTCGCGGATCAGCCCGTTAATTCTAAGGGCTGCCTGTGGCGGGTCGCTGAAGCTCAGTGCCAGCCGGGCTCCCTCATAGGTGATAGAAAGTTCTTCTGTCATACGTCTGTCTGTTTCCCCGATTACGGTAGTTGCCTGCACCATGCCAGATCATAACTGATATAGCCCCGGTAATTTTGCTGTATAAACCTATAATATGAACATTCATTAAAGTATCATTGCGCCGCATTTTTAGGGAGATTGCTATGAGCCAGATTGATGACGTAAAAGCCACTGCGGAAGAACTCCAGAAAGGGCTGCGAAAGCTCGGTGACAACCGCGTTGTTGCCCTGTCCGTGCACAAGTCCAAAGAACTCATCCGTGAGCTGGAAGAGAAAGCTGAAAAGCTGGTTCAACAGGTCTCCCAGCTGTCATAAGCGACTGAAGTCGTGGTCTTTTCGGGGTAACCGATAGTTCAGGCACACCAGTGTCGCCAAAAATACAGGTTGCCAGGAAAAACAGCTTTTCAAAAAAGAACAGCTTGCCAGAAAACAGCTTGCGCCAAAAAAGTTGCCCCAAAAAAAAGGGCCAGCAATGAGCTGACCCATAAGTGCTCTCATTGGGATGAGACAGAGAGCGTCGGAGCTGAGATACCTTTAAGACGCTCTCTATGACCAATTAGTTCACTCCGGCACGAACTTACTTTCAGAAATGTTCAGGTTCGGTTCAGGAAACATGTGCCGCCTTCATTCTTTCTGTGAAGGGTTCCTGCGGCGGGCAGCTTGTTCCCAGGGGTGCTGGTACTTTTCATCTGTGAGCTGTCAGCTGTCAGCTTCCAGCAAAGTCCTGTATATCCCGACTGTCAGGTCATCGTAGCCCACAAAGGTGACCTCAATATCTCCCTGATGGGTCTTCACTTCGCTGCTGGCAATGACTGCTGCCTGCTGTTGTGGATAGCCATAAACGCCGGTACTGATAGCCGGGAAGGCCACAGATTTCAGTCCGTACTGGCGTGCAAGCATTAGCGAATGGCGGTAGCAACTGGCCAGCAACTCCGGCTCGCCATGATGGCCTCCGTGCCACACCGGGCCGACGGTATGAATGATAAAACGGGCGGGTAGCCGAAACCCTGGGGTGATTCTTGCTTCACCGGTCGGGCATCCCCGCAGTTTTCGGCAGGCAGCCAGCAGTTCCGGTCCCGCTGCCCGGTGTATTGCGCCATCTACACCACCACCACCCAGCAAAGATTCATTGGCTGCGTTGACAATGGCATCGGTGTCTAGCGTTGTGATATCCGCTTTGATGATTCTGATCATAGTCAGTGTCCTCTGTGCAGCGCCTGTCCCGGAGTCGCCATTTCATCTGCGGCAGTCTATTGACCGGCACAGGGTTCGAACGTAGATTAGCGTGAAAAAAATCAGGGGTAAAAATCATGTTAAAGCTTACGCCGGTGGCAGGTGCGCTGGGTGCCGAAGTAGATGGAATCAATCTGTGTGCGCCCCTCTCAGATGACCAGTTTGAGGCGCTGAACCAGGCCCTGTTGGAGTATGAGGTGCTGTTCTTCCGCAATCAGCCCATGAAGCCTGCGGATCATGCAGCGCTGGCTGACCGTTTTGGCCCGCCCCAGCATCATGAAGCCTACCCCCATGTCGATGGCTACAGCCAGATTACCATTCTGGAGAATGACGAGGCTAACCCCTCTAAAATTGAAATGTGGCATACCGATATGACTTTCCGGCCCTGTCCGCCCCTCGGTTCTATCCTGCATGGGGTGATCATTCCGGAACGCGGCGGCGACACCCTGTTTGCCAGCATGTCAGCGGCCTGGGAGGGCCTGTCGGATCACTGGCAGCAATTTCTTTCCGGATTAACAGCCGTCCATGACTTCTCCTGGGGTTTCAAGTGAAGTCTGGCTGAGCCCGGTGGCCGGGAACGGCTGGCAGAGATGGTGGCCGCTAACCCGCCCGTAGAACATCCGGTGGTTCGCACTCATCCGTTATCCGGCAAGAAAGGTATCTTCGTGAACTCCCTGTTTACCACCCACATCAAGGGCATGAGTCCGAGAGAAAGCCGGGCAGTACTGGAATTTCTTTATGATCACGCAGTGCAACCGGAATATACCTGCCGAATGCACTGGCAGAAGGATTCGGTCGCCTTCTGGGACAACCGCATTACCCAGCACAAGCCAGTGAATGACTACTGGCCGCAGCACCGTAAACTGCAGCGGATCACCATTGATGGTGACCAGCCGTTCTGATTAACGACAGCGCTGAGCCGGCCTTACCGGCTCATCCGGCTCAGCAACTTTTTAAGCTCCTCCGTGAATGCCCCGGGCTGATCCAGAAACAGGTGGTGCCAGGCCTGATTGATGCGAACTAACCTGTCGGGGGCAATCAGTGTTTCCAGCAGAGCAATCTTTTCCGCAGGAAAGAAGCGACTCTCTGCCCCGTAGATAAAGCCAACCGGGCAACGGGTCTGTTCAATCATAGTGGCAGAGTCCGGCAGCGGTTCGCCCGGTTCTTCCGGCATCTTTGCAAAAACATGCTGATCCAGTTTGAAGACATACCCGTTCTTGTCCCGGCGCAGACTGTGGCTTGCGATATAGGCGAGCAGGTGTTTATTGGCGCAGGGTTGCGGTGGCCTCAGCCGAAAGCGACGCATTCCCTGTTCCAGACTGGGGTAGTAGCGGATTCTTTCTGCAGGGCTGGTGAGCGGAGCCCTCATAACTCTTTCGCGACTGATGGCAGAATCCAGAATCACAATTTGGCTGATGTCATGTTGCTGATGATCCTGCCAGCCTGCGATGCGGGTCATTGAACCGCCAAAACTGTGACCAACAACGGTAGCGGCACCGCCCAGTTTGCTGGCAACAGCTCTGATTTCGTTTGCGAAACCAGTGGCGTAATAGGCCGGCCGGTGATCGCTGTCGCCTGCACCGCTCATGTCCATAGCGGCAACGCAATAGTCGTCAGTAAATGCGGGGGCGATGAAATCCCACCAGTGGCTGTGAGCTGCATGGCCATGAACAAACAGCAGCACGGGTTTGTCGTCAGTCTGATTCCAGGTCTGATAGTGAATCTGTGCGCCGTCAACCTCAATGAAGTGGCTGTGGCGGGGTTGCGCAATGCGCCAGTAGAACCAGTCGTCGATTTTCATGGTAGCGCAGTATAACCAAGCCGTTGCCGGATGGCATCGCGGGCATGGACTGAGTGCGGGAGAGTTTCAAGTTTACCCGGTGCCTTGCCGGTCGATATACTCCCGGAAGTACAGCTGCTGGTCAGCTCTGTACGCCAGAATAATAACTAGCGGGATATCCCTATGTCTGCCAGGAACCCCTGGAGCAACCGCACGGCGCTGGTCGCTGTGGTACTGTCATTTCTCACCGGCATTACCGGAGCTCTGGCCTTACGCGACGGCGCTGAACAGGCTGTCCGGCCTGTCGATGAAGCCGCAGTGGTTGCCAGTATCCACTGGCGTATCCCCGTTGCCTTTGGTACCAACCTGCCAGCCCTTGGCGATAATATTCTCTACGTTGCTGATTCGCTGAAGGCCGCTACTGCGGAGCGGATAAGTTTGCAGGTGTTTGAGCCAGGTATGTTGATTCCGGTATTCAGCATCACCGAAGGCGTCAGAGACAGGAAGATAGAAGCGGGTTACACCTGGCTGGGATACGATGCGGGGAAGATTCCGGCAACACCTCTGGTTTCCGCCGTGCCCTTTGGCATGGAACCCTGGGAGTTTACTGCCTGGTACTACGAAGGAGGTGGTCGCGCCCTTACAGACGAGCTGTATGCTCCGCATAATGTTCAGCCCATTCTGTGCGGCATCATCGGTCCTGAAACCGCTGGCTGGTTCCGGAAGCCGATCGATTCGCTCGAAGATTTTCAGGGGCTGAAAATCCGGTTTGCCGGTCTGGGAGGCATTGTTCTGCAGGAACTGGGTGCATCAGTCACCATGATACCGGGTGGTGAAATTTTTCAGGCACTGGAAAAGGGTGCCATAGATGCCACCGAATTTTCCCTGCCGGTGGTTGATCAGCAACTGGGCTTTGACCGGGTCGCTAAATTCAACTATTTCCCTGGCTGGCATCAGACTTTCACTGCTGCCCATCTGGTCGTGAACCGTGATGTCTGGCAGGCACTACCGGATCAGGACCGGGCTTTAATTGACATGGCCTGCACGGCAGGCGTCATCAGGAATCTGTCAAAGGGTGAAGCGTTGCAGGGTGCTGTCATGGCGGGATTTGCCGCTAAGGGGGTGTCGCCCCGTAAGTTTCCGTTGCCCATTCTGCGGGAACTGAAGAAGGTTACCGACAAGGTGCTGGATGAAGAAGCCAGAAAGGATCCGGCTTTTGCGCGGATCCGTGCTTCGCAACAGGCTTTTCTTGAGACCTATCAGAACTGGAAGTCTCATGCCTATCTGCCAAGGGATTTCTGAAGGTGCTGATATTGCCACACACGGCGTTCTCTGCCTGGGTTGAGTGTCAGGTACGAACCTGGGGACAGAGATTATCGTGGATATGGATACTGCTCCTGGGTGTCATCGTCCTCAATGTGATCATGCGCTACCTGTTTGCAGAAGGCCGGATTGAGTTCGAGGAAATCCAGTGGCACCTCTATTCATTTGGTTTTCTGTTCGGATTATCTTTTGCTTATGTGTCCGATTCCCATATCCGCGTTGATGTGGTTCGGGAAAAACTGAGCCCGGATACCCGTGCCTGGGTTGAGCTATATGGCATTTTGTTGCTGTTGTTGCCCTTTATCCTGCTGGTGCTGGTCTCTGCCATTCCCTTTGTACAGTATTCATGGGCTAACAGCGAAGTCTCTCAGGCGCCTGGTGGCTTACCCCTGCGCTGGCTGGTGAAAGGTCTGTTGCCGCTGTCGTTCTTACTTTTGCTGATTGTCACCCTGGCGCGGCTGAGCCGGGTGATGGCTTTTTTGTTCGGATTCCCTGCCGGCATTGATGATGGCTCGGCCTCACCGACTGAACCACTGAGCCAACAGGAGCCGCCCCCGTGAGTGCCGGTGATGTGCTGTCAGTACTGATGTTTGTGTCATTCATCGTGCTTATTTTTACTGGCTTTCCGGTTGCCTGGGTACTCGGTGGGCTGGCAGTCATCTTTACCGCGATTGGCATCATCGCACGGGTGGACTTCAATCTGCCGGTGTTTGTTAACTGGGACTACAGTACGCTGGTGGCAGACCGGATCTGGGATGTCATGAACAACTGGGTGCTGGTGGCATTGCCCATGTTTGTGTTTATGGGGCTGATGCTTGACCGGTCGGGTATCGCACAGCGGCTGATGACCAATTTCGCCAGATTGTTTGGTGGCGTGCGCGGAGGCATGGCGGTAACTGTTGCGCTGATCGGTATACTGCTGGCTGCATCGACCGGCATTATTGGCGCCTCTGTTGTGCTGTTGGCGCTGCTGGGGTTGCCGCAAATGCAGGCGCTGGGTTACAAGCCAGAATTGGCTGCCGGTACGGTTTGTGCGGTTGGTACCCTGGGTATTCTGATACCACCCAGCATTATGCTGGTGCTGATGGCAGACAGACTTGCTATGCCGGTTGGAGATCTGTTCCTGGGAGCGCTGTTCCCTGGCTTGTTGTTAGGCAGTCTGTTTGTGTGTTTTATCCTGGGTTATGCCTGGCTGGTACCGGAAGTAGCCCCGGTACCGGCGAACCGCCAGCCGGTGAACCGGGCAGTGCTGGCTGATCTCGGTTCCGCCATACTGCCACCGGCGCTGTTGATATTCGCGGTGCTGGGTTCAATCTTTTTTGGGGTGGCAACACCCACCGAAGCCGCTGGCGTCGGGGCTTTCGGTGCCACAGTGCTGGCCTGGATGAACCGGCAGCTGGATGGTGAAGTGTTTGCTCAGGTGCTGGCGGAAACCACCAGAACCACTGCCTATATTTTTGCCATATTTATTGGCGCCACTGCCTATTCACTGGTGCTTCGGGGGCTTGGGGGTGATGAGCTGATTGCCAGCTTGTTAAAAGGCTTACCCTTTGGGCCGACGGGCATCGTTGTCGCTATTCTGTTTTTTACTTTCCTGTTGGGGTTCTTTCTCGACTGGATTGAGATCAGCCTGATTATCCTGCCACTGGTTGGCCCGGTCGTCATTGAACTCGGTTTCAATATTGTGTGGTTTACGGTGCTGTTTGCCGTCTGCCTGCAAACCTCTTTTCTGACGCCACCGGTGGGCTTTGCTATTTTTTATCTGAAGGGCGTGGCGCCTGCAGGTATGACAGTAGGTACTATCTATCGTGGCGTTGTGCCTTTTATTCTGCTGCAAGTGCTGGGGCTGACGCTGGTATTTCTGATACCCGAAATCGTGACCTGGTTGCCGGCCCAGGCCTATGGCAGTCAATAGCGACCAGCAACGGTACGGAACTAAGGGCTGATTTTGTTGAAGGTTCCATTCAGGCCTGCCACCAGCGTCGCAGCAAGTTATGGTAGAGCCCGGTAAGCTGTAGTCTTGGGTCAGGGATCTTTGCTTCACCATTTTCCGGATATGATTGAATCGCGCAGTCCAGGTCATATAGCATGCTTCTTGCTTCGTGATCTGCCACCAGGCTTTGAACCCAGAAAAATGCAGCGAGACGTTCACCGGTCTGAACAGGCCGTACTTCATGAACGCTGTTGGCCGGGTACAGCACCAGATCACCTGATCTCAGTTTGATCTGCTGAATGCCAAATCCATTTTCAATACACAGTTCGCCACCCTCATAGGACTCGGGCTCGCTCAGAAACAGAGTACATGAGAGGTCCGTTCTGACAGCGACATCTCCGTCATACATCAGGCTGTTGTCGACATGGGCGCCGTAGCTGCCACCATTGGTATAGCGATTGAATCGTGGCAGCAGTATATGACGAGGTAATGCGGCAGCGACAAATTGAGGATGCTGACTCAGCTTTCGACGAATGTATTCGCCAGAATCTTGCGCCGTTTTACAATCCATAGCTAGCTGCTGATTGAACTTAACTCGCGCTGCTAAGGCCCCCGCTGTCTGCTGGCCATCATGCCAGATGCTACTTTTCAGCACTGTCAGGATGCTTTTGAGTTCGGCGGGATCCAGAAAATCCTCGATGACCGTCAGCATAGCTGTTGCTCCCGGGCAGACTGGTAGATGCAGGTTGAGTTGATGGAAGCCAGGGTCGGGCAACCCGCCAGGCTCATTGTCACTTCCAGTTCATCCCGAAGTATACGCAGCATTCTGGCCACACCGGCAGCGCCAGCGACTGCCAGACTGTGAACCTGTGGTCTGCCGACAAGCACCGCTGTGGCGCCTGCTGCCAGCGCTATGAAAGCATCCGCGCCACGGCGAATGCCGCCATCTACCAGTAATGGAATGTCCGGCGCCAGGCTTTTCCTGATCCGCGTCAGCGCGTGTAGAGGCGTAACGGACTCATCAAGGACCCGTCCGCCGTGATTCGACATAATAAGGGCCTGACAGCCAAGATCCACCAGACGCTGGGCATCATCCGGATGGCTGACCCCTTTGGCAATGACAGGCAATGGACAGTGCTTAACGAACGCGGCCATCGTCTGCCAGTTTGGTGCCGCCGTCATCAATTGTTGGAAAACCAGGCTGCTGCCAGGTGCTAACTGCTCTGGCGTTTTGCGCTGCCGCTCATCAAGACCGTTCCCGGATAACCGGTTAGTACTGACGGGTACCTGAAAGCCGGATCGATGCAAACGATTTCGTATGCCGTTGACCGGCGCGTCCAGGGTTACCACCAGTGCCTGAAAACCAGTTCTAGCGGCAATTTCTGCTTTCGTCAGATTAGTTTGCTCGTTGCTGGTAAGGTACAGCTGTAACCAACAGAGATGGTCAGTCGCAGTGACTACATCGCTATAGATGCAATCAGCTTCCTGACTGACAATCATACCACCACCGAGTGCCGCGGCTGCGATGGCTGTTGCAACCTCACCATCCGGGTGTGCCAGCTGCTGGTGCGCCACGGGAGCCAGTACAAAAGGATGATCCAGGGCTTGTCCTAATAGCTCAAGCCGGGTGTGGCCTGCGCTGCAATCTGCCAGCACCCGTTGTTCAATAAAGTAACATTGCCACTGTAACCGATTGCGGCGCAGGCAGATTTCGTCAGCCACACCGCCATTGATATAAGCACTCACGCCGGGGCTCAGGTGCTGTGTACTGTAGTGTTCAATATCTGCCAGACTGACCAGATCCGCAGGGATCTGGTCAAGTGGTAACTGACTGCGCGTTTGGTTGGTATTGTTCTGGTTCGCCATTTTTTACAACTCCCATGTCAGGGAGGCCCTGACGGAGCGAGCGTCACCCAGATACATGAAACTGCCAGAACGATAAGCCGCTAACCAGTAGGTTTCGTTTGTCACATTGCCGATATTCAGACGTACAGCCAGATTGTCAGAGAATTGGTGGTTTAGAAACAGATCTACCACTTCATAGTCTGGTACTATGACATTGTATACTTGTGTGGCAGCGTTAAATCCTGCGGCTGAGTCGGGCTGTCCACCATACATTTCGCCCTGATAAGTATAGGTTCCTCCGAACGAGAAACGTGGGGTGGCCTGGTAACGCAATTGCAGGAAGGCACTTTCACCTGCAAAGTTGCTGAGTTCGAGACCTTCATTATCTGGCGTAAACGAATCAGTGACTCTGGAACTCATCACGGCAGCGCTGAACTGGGCGCTCAGCTTGTCGGTAATAGAACCGGTAGCTGTGAACTCAATACCCTGAATGCGGTTGCTTCCCGTGTTGAGGGTGCCAATTGTGGAGTAGGCATCTCCTACGCTTTCCATTACATCATCTTTATTCATCAGGAACGCCGCTGCCGTGAGCAGCAGGCGGTTGTTGAACAGCTGCCACTTACTACCCAGTTCGAAATTGCTAGTGTGCTCCGGTTCGCTTGAAGCGACCTGTTCCGGTGTGCCGCAGAGACCACCGTATCCGCAGCTGCCACCGACGTCGCTTTCGCCGCCATTAATATTGGTCGCGGTACTCCAGGTGAGATAAACATTGCCCTGCTCGCCCAGTTTTCTGACGACACCAGCATGACCATTCCAGAATCCATCGTCATAGCGATAGTTATTGAAACTGCCATCCCTTGCTTGCACCTGATTGGCGTAGTCAAACCTGTCATAGCGTAAGCCGAAGAATGCAGACCAGTGGTCGTTTAACCGGGTGTGATCCATCAGATATGCCGACACTGTTCTGACGTGATAGTCAGCATCGAAACCGGTTCGGGTGATTTTCCGATCCAGCAGCTTGCCGATTCCCGCGACTGCCTGTCCTGAAGGATCGGTGGCGCAGTACCCGGGTGTAGGCGTCGCGACAGTCCCCGCAGGCGCGCCACGGGGTACCCGGCCAGGCAGAATACAGTTCGTTGAGCCGGTATTGGTGAGGGTAAATGTGCCATTCAGTACGTTTTCATCGGAGTACTCCAGCCCGGCAACGATCTTGTTTTCAAGGCCGCCAATGCGCTTGTTCCAGAACAGGTTCAACTGATTGATCAGGTATTCCACTTCCTGCCAGCCCTGGTGACCACTCAGCGTGATTGTTGGCGCTCCGGACCCTTGAGGATCGGTAATATCCCGAAAGCTGCCTCGGGCACCTGTGGTGACATAGGCATTACCGGTTTCACCGTAACGCAGGGCATTACTGATACTGAGATTGTCATCGAAGTAATAATCAGTGCGAAGGGTGTAGGTATCGACCTGACTATCGAGAAAATCGCTGTTCTGAAGATAGACCGGAATATCGCTCACAGGGCGGCGAGTGAGCGGGTCGAGAAAACTGCCGAGGTCCGGCTGGTCAGCTGCTTCCAGATGATAGTAGTCAAAGGTAAATCGCAGCGAAGAGAGAGACTCGTTATACAGTGATACGAGCGCACCTTGTCTTTCCCTGCTGGCAGGCTCCCGGTCTGGTACAGCTTCGCGGGCTGAGAGTAGATTGACTCGCAATGCGGTGTTATCACCGATACGTTTATTGCCATCCACTGTCAGACGCCGGTACTGATCGGTACCGAATCCACCATCGAACAGCACAAAGTCATAATCTGCAGAAGCCTGCTTGGTGATGCCGTTGACGGCACCACCTGTAGAACCGCGCCCGGCAAAGGTCGAGCTTGGCCCCTTGGTAATTTCAATCTGTTCGGTGGCGAAACTTTCGCGGGTCGTCATGCCCGGGTCTCTGACACCATCGACGAAAACGTCGCTGCGGGCTTCATGGCCACGAATAATATAACGGTCGCCAAAGGCGTTGCCATTTTCTCCTGTTCCTAGAGTAATGCCTGCCTGGGCCGCGAGAATTTCTTTCAGGTCTGATTTGCCGGAATCCTGAATCTGAGTCTGGGTCAGCATTGTCATCGTCTGAGGAGTATCTGCGAGATTGGCGAGATGACGTTTGTCACCTGATCGAATGGCTTTGTATTGAGCATCGGGCTGGCCATAGACCTCGATAAGTTCAATCGTGTTGATATCGCTGAAGTCGTAGTCATCTTCCGAGCCACTTTCGCCCGCCGCCAGTGCAGTGGTAGTAAACAGACCCAGTGCCAGACCGAGCGCAGGGCTGCTGCGACGATTCGCCAGCGGTGGTGTTGTGGATGCGCTGTGAAGAGTTGTCTTTGCTGCAGGCAGGGAACCGCAGGCTATGCACTTTTCTGCTTCATCGAGGCGCGACCGGAAGGATGCAGGCCGGCGGATCTGGTTTTCTGCTCCGATTGTGTGTGTCAGTGCAGGCATCGCTGCAGCGAATACTTTTTTTCCCACACTGGCTGAGGAACCAGCAGGTGTCGTTGATGGTGATTTTTTGTTGTTGACCGGCATTTTCTGTCTCCGTGTTTATTGATCAGGTTGGTTTGGGTGAAGCAGAGTGGATGAAATTGAATTTGCAAATGATAATGATTCTTATTTGAAAGTAAAGACAAATGAGAATCATTACTATTAATAACTCCTGGTCAGGTGTCGCTGAATTCGGCTCCCGCAACGATAGCCCTGTCAGGCAAACATTCAGGTTTAGCGCGAAACTTCTGGAGTTTCGTTTCTGTGGCTGCGCTTATCGGAGGGGTTAACGTCTGTAACAGGCCGGCTAGCACCTTAATACCAGGTAAGTCAGCTGCTAAAATGGCCAGTCCGGGCTGCTCAATCGTTCTATGTAGCGATCGCTCCCCACTTCATTAGCCGATGCTTGTGTGCCAGATCAGCAGACCAGCACTGAGGGAAGTCGTCCATGGATATTGCCGCCACTGAAGCTCAGGCCCGCATACACCATGCGCTGTTGTTGGGTTTGCAATTAATGATTTCTACCCGTAAGGGACCGGCGGTTA
>JAGRIO010000093.1 GCA_020443225.1 Pseudomonadales bacterium | reverse complement strand
GCTGTTACTCTCACGCCGCAGCTCTGATTGAACTCAGGGGTTTTGATATCAAAAACAATGATTTGTTAATGCGATGATTTGTTAATGCGATGATTTGCTAAAGCGAATGATTCGCTAAAACTATGATTCTCCAGAACAATGGTTCGCTAAACCGACATTTCGCGGAACAAGCCACTTGCTAAAGCAACCATTTGCCAAAACTACCATGGGTCTACAGCAACCATGGATCAAAACAACCATGCTTAAAGTCCGCTGCTGATCCGGAATCTGAGGCTCACAGTAGTTTCTGAAACAACCTGCGAGAAGACGGGGGCCGGGCTCTCGGATAGCGTCACCGGTTGTGGTATTACTCCGTCCTGGTTACATCCACATACAGTGTCAGATTGTCTCCAGGTTGGATGTATTTCTGACCGCTTACTTCCTTGTTCCAGGCTCTTAACTGACTCACCGGGACATTGAATTTACTGGCAATTCTGGCCAGCGATTCACCCTGGCGCACGCGATAATTTACCTTACGGATGACTTCCTGTGACGCAGGAATCAGCGCCAGCTGAACGGCAGGCGCGCTGGATTTTTCCACGAATATTTTCAGCTCCTTGCCGGGCATGAGGACGTCTGTTGTCGCCATGCCATTCCAACGGGCCAGTTGCCGCATGGAAACTCCGAATTTCCGTGAAAGCTCCCACAGGTTGTCACCGGACTTTACAACGTAGGATACAGGTTCCTGGCCCGTTTTAGTCTCGATGAACTCCTGGCGGTCTTTTAGTCGCTGAGTATCGCTCAACTCGTAAGTCTCGCTGGTGCCCGACGCCACCGGAACCATCAGATTGGCGCCGGCACGAATCATCGACCCACTGATCTTGTTGGCGACCTTGATTGCTTCAATCGATGTATTGTACCGACGGGCTATCTGGCCCAGTGATTCCCCTGATTTGACCTTATGACGCTGCCAGCTCAGGCGTTGGGTTACCGGCAGATCCGCGAGATTTTGTCGGAAAGTTTCTGCCTGATTCACAGGAATAAGCAGTTCGTGTGGCCCGTCAGGATG
Organism: Pseudomonadales bacterium; assembly: GCA_020443225.1. Lineage (GTDB taxonomy): Bacteria > Pseudomonadota > Gammaproteobacteria > Pseudomonadales > Azotimanducaceae > UBA4582. Next base: position 10,406 of record JAGRIO010000093.1, on the reverse strand, counting down.
GGTTGACCACTTGTTATAAGCCGGGTTCAGGAGATATAACTCATCGATGGAAATGCCGGCTGCCCTGGCAGCGACGGCCAGGTCAATCTGCGAGTCAATATTCACAGAATCCCAGTAGGGTTCATTGGCCAGTGGCAGCAGACTGATACCATAAGCCTGCGGATCAGCAATGATAGCGCTGATCGCCAGCAAGCGCGGTACATAGGCGCTGGTTTCGCGCAGCAGTTTCAGGGAAAAGAAATCCAGCGGTTTACCTGCCCTGGCATTCTTGCGCATGGACTTCCTGACGTTGCCTTCGCCTGAATTATAAGATGCCAGGGCCAGGTACCAGTCATTGTCCAGACGGCCATGGAGCCGTTCCAGATAGTCCAGCGCTGCGGCAGTAGAGCGCTTTACGTCCCTTCTGCCGTCGTGCCAGTAATCTATGTGCAGACCGTACAGACGGGCGGTCGAGGGAATGAACTGCCAGAGACCTGAGGCACGGCCGTGGGAATAGGCGAAAGGATCAAAGGCACTTTCAACCACCGGCAAAAGCGCCATTTCCATAGGCATATTGCGTGCTTCGATTTCTTCAACAATATGATACAGATACCGACTGGCGCGCTTGGCTACTCTGTCGAGATATTCGGGATGCCGGGCATACCAGTTTAACTCTGACTGCACCCGTGGCTGGTCCAGATAGTGTTCGAGCGCAAAGCCTTTGCGGATACGATTCCACAAGTCAGCTTCAACCGGTGATTCGGTGATGACTGGCGTTTCCACCGGCGTATCCAGAGCTTCGAAGCCGTCTTCATCCGGAGACATCGCAGCTGCAATAACTACATCATCGGTCTGGGCATGATCTGCCTGACCTGTTTCGACCGGAGCTGCGGTGACGCTGGGATCAGGGGATTGCGACCTATCGGGTTGGGCGTTGATCTGGAGTTGCTGGCAACCGCTGAGAATGACAATCAAGGCACAAATGGTGCTAAACTGCTTAAAATACTTCATGAACCAATCAACAGGCCTTGTCCGGTCAGATTTCGGGCAAAGTATAATCGGAATAGCCACTATCTACTATGACTGTTGAACATCAATCCGGTGAACAACCAATGGATTCCGATGAAGCGCTGGCGCAGATTCGTGGCTGGTTCACTACCCGACTGGGCAAACATGTTCTGAATGCTGAGAAGGCAATCCTGGAACAGTTACTGCCCGGATTTTTTGGTTACGATCTGCTGCAGGTAAGTGTGCAGAATACGCCGTTGTTTGATGCCAGTCCCGTCCGCCATCGTTATGCCATGTCCCTGGTCCAGGACGATCCCAACGACTTCCGGGCTAATGCGACCTGTTTGCCATTCCAGGATGACTCACTGGACGTGGTGTTGTTGCATCATTTGCTGGATTTCTTTCAGTCTCCCCACAAACTGTTGCGTGAAGCTGCCCGGGTGGCATTACCAATGGGGCATCTGGTCATCATCGGCTTCAATCCAGTGAGTCTCTGGGGTGCATACCAACCTGTGGGGCGTCTGCGGCAGCAGGCACCCTGGTTTGGGGACTTTATTCGCCCCGGACGTTTGATGGACTGGCTGAACGTGCTGAACTTTAAAATAGACCGCGCTCAGTACACGACTTATGGCCTGCCTCTGGCGGGCTACAGCGGGAAGATTCCTGACTATTCTCATGGCCTGAGCCGTAATGCAAACCTGCCGTTTGGCGCTGTGTACGTCATTGTAGCCAGAAAGCAGGTCGGTACGATAACGCCTATCAAACCCCGCTGGCACCAGAATCGCGCCTTTGGCCGGTTGTCAGTTGTGCCGCCAATGGCAAATGGTGCCTCACGTAACAACCGGAATAAAGACACAGGTGAGGATTAGTGCCGAAGGTTGAAATATTTACTGACGGTGCATGTCGTGGTAATCCGGGCCCCGGTGGATGGGGAGTGCTGCTGCGCTATGGCGACATCGAAAAGCAACTGTATGGCGGTGAACCTGCGACGACCAATAACCGGATGGAGCTGATGGCTGCCATCGAAGGTCTGCGAGCTCTGAAACGCAGATCAGAAGTTCATCTCACCACCGATTCACAGTATGTTCGCAAAGGTATCACCGAATGGATTAAGGGGTGGAAAGCCAAGGGCTGGAAAACTGCGGCAAAGAAACCCGTTAAGAATTCAGATCTCTGGCTGCTGCTGGATGATCTGGTCGAACAGCATGATGTTCACTGGCATTGGGTCAAAGGCCACAGCGGACATCGTGAAAATGAGATCGCTGACGAGTTGGCTAATCAGGGAATCGATCAGTTATCAGAAGCTGATCAGAAAACATAATAGGGTGCTATGCGACAGGTTGTACTGGACACAGAAACAACGGGTCTTGAAGTCGAATCGGGACACCGTGTAATTGAAGTGGGTTGCGTCGAAATTGTTGACCGCAAACTGACTCGCCGACACTTTCACTACTATATCAATCCCGAACGTGACATAGATGATGGCGCGCAGGAAGTGCACGGTATCAGTCGTGAGTTCCTGATGGATAAGCCTTTGTTCAGGGATATTGTTGACAGTTTTCTGGAGTTCGTTAAAGGTGCGGAGCTGGTGATTCACAATGCCGGGTTCGATATTGCGTTTCTTGACGCAGAACTGAAGATGGCTAACCCGAAACTGGGCAAAATGACCGACTACTGTTCTGTCGTAGACAGCCTAGAAGTCGCACGCTCCAAACATCCAGGACAACGCAATAATCTCGATGCCCTGTGCTCTCGGTACGGTGTTGATAATACACAGCGTGATCTTCACGGCGCATTGCTGGATGCGGAAATACTGGCTGACGTTTATTTGTTAATGACCGGCGGTCAGGTGGCTCTGGTTCTGGGAGAGTCAGAGGACCAGTCTTCATCATCGGGGAATGAAACCCGCCGATTGTCTGCAGACCGACCCAGGCTCAGGGTCATCAGAGCCACGATGGACGAGATCGTTCGCCATGAAGACAAACTGGATAAAATCGAGAAAGCCAGCGGTGGAAATTGTGTCTGGCGCAAGAGGGAGACAGATTCATGAGCATGTTTGTATGGCCGGAGCCAGTGACGGATTTTGTGGCAAGCGTCAACGCCAGTGAAGGTCCGGGAGAGGGCTGGTATTTCGTTTTTCGTGGCGCAGATATACTCCAGCATTTTGACGAACAGGGACATTGGGTCCCGTTGAGCTTCGCTGAAGCGAGTCAGTTTCATGCGGGTACAGACAAGATTCATTACATGGGCACTATGGCAGGCATTCATTGCTACACCCTTGAGGTGCCGTCAGAAACGACAGGAGAATTCGGTAATTTGCGCAGCCTGTTCGGTAAAACCGATGCCATGATGTTCAGCCTTGCTGGCAGAGCCGTGCAAATCGTCGACTGGTATCGGTCACACCGCTTTTGTGGTCGCTGTGGCAAACCTGCGACGGAACACCGTGCCGATCGGGCCATGGTCTGTGAAGACTGTAACATTCACTCGTATCCACGCCTTTCGCCCTCTATTATCGTACTGATTCATCGCGGCAATCAGGTCTTGCTGGCCAGGAATCACCGGTTTCCGGAAGGCATGTTCAGTACGCTGGCAGGATTTGTAGAACCAGGCGAGTCGATTGAGCAGACCCTGATTCGGGAAGTAGAAGAGGAGGTTGGGGTCAGGGTCACCAATCTTGAATATCATGGCAGTCAGCCATGGCCATTCCCTAATTCACTGATGCTGGGTTTTCATGCCGAGTATGAATCGGGAGAGATTGTCCTGCAGGAAGAAGAAATAGCCGATGCGCGCTGGTTCGACTGTGACAATTTGCCGATGATTCCCGGTAAAGTTGCGATTTCCCGCTGGCTGATAGACGCTTATCTCACCCGCATCGGAGTGCCGGTTGCCAACGACTGATATCGTAGGGGCAACCCGGCTTTTTATATATCTGTACGTCGGGTTACTGCGAATTAAGGCTCAGTGCTGAGGTGCTCAAAGGCGCTTGAGTTTTTCCGAGGCTTCCGGGTGACCCTGATTCTCAGCTCTTACGTACCAGCTTCTGGCCGTGGTTTTGTCCCGTTTGACCCCGCGGCCACGCTCATAGATCTCACCCATAGCCAGTAGCGCGTCAGGATAGTTGAGTTCTGCTGCCCGGCCGATCCACTGCATGGCAACGCCATAATCACGCTTCACACCACGCCCAGCCTGGTATTTCAGGCCCAGTTCCACCTGTGCTGGTGGGTAACCCAGTGTTGCGGCACGGGTCAGTAACTCGATAGCTTCCTCGTCTGAACGCCTGATGCCGCCAAGGCCCCGCTCTGTCAGTGAGGCGATCGAGCGCAGCGCTTCCGGATAGTCTTTCTCGGCAGCCAGTCGATACCAGCGCAGTGCATTTTCATAGTCCGGCTTACCATTACCGGACAGACGGCCTTCTTCGTGCATCCACCCGATGGTGGTCTCAGCGGCCGGATACCCCAGTCTTGCTGCTTTCTCAATCGCGTTCATCGCATCATCGTTGCGGTCGGCAGCCAGCAAAGCCCGGGCATACTGAATATGGAAGCGGATCACGTCCGGGTATTTACGCAGTGCGTCGTTACAGGCAGGAATGGCTGCCTGATGGGCGATAGATGAAATGGCAATGGACCATTCATTGTCAGTACGCCCATAGCGGGCGAGAGCGTCACAGTTGTGTTCAGAGGGCACGGACGCCTTCAGACTTTCCAGTGTTTCATCGGTGACTTCACCATTGACGCCCAGGTCGCGACGAATCTGGTAGACAGCGATGGCTTCACGGGTAGGCTTGTTCAGTTCACCATTTTCAACAGCCAGCGGGAAGCCCAGCTGATGTAAATAGCGCTGTGCTTCGCGAATGCGCAGCGCTCGTGCTTTTTCCGCTGACTTCGCCAGTCGTTCTTTACGCAGTCGTTCCTCTTCTGCCAGCTTTCGTTCCTGAACCTCTGCTTCTGCCTTGACGGCCAGTAGTAGCTCGGTGGCTTGTTCGTAGTAACGTCCGTCACGCCCGGTGTTGGCAAGATAGACAACCAGCCGGTCGCGGGCTCCCAGAGCATCACCGGTCCGGTACAGGGCTCTGGCCTCAAGGAAGTACAGAGAATCAGGTATTTCGATATCCAGAGACCGGATTCTTGGTATCAGTTCAATGATGCCCTGATTGTCGTCCACTTTCAGCAGGCGTGATAACTCGGTCATCAGCAGGTCAACCTGTACATCCAGTGGCAGATTTTCTGCAATAGCCGCTGATTCAGCATGGGCTGCGCCTGATACGCCCAGGACAGAACTTAATAACGCGCTCACTACGACTTTTCGGATACGTCTGATCACTCTCACACCTTTGGGGAAATGGTTGGGTTTCAGCTTTCTGATTCACAAAACTGTTTCAGAACAACAATACTGCCAGCCAGTTGCTGCAGATCTTCCAGTTGTTCCTGACTGGCGGTGAATTGCCAGCGATCTGTTTTGAAACTGCCATCAGTCTGCCGGTTAATGTCGCCGTTCAGTTCCAGCACCAGTGAGGCCCAGCCTTCTTCTGACACCCGAATGTCTGATATACGAGACACGTCTTTGCGCAAATCAAGATCGGCACTACTGGCTGAGTGGATAGTTCTGGGTTTGCCGTCTTCAGCACAGAGATATTCATGACTGATTTCCTGACGCAGGCCAAAAACGCATTCTCCTCTGGCCTGTACCCACTGACTGACGATTCGGGGCGATTCGCAGTCGTGCGGGGGCGTCTTGTACTGGGCGAGCGAGGAAGCCAGCAGAGTGACGATATTGTTGGCTGCAACTTTCTGCTGCTCCGCTTTCTGGCGTAGCCTGCGGGCCTCAAGTTCTTCGGCTGTCGGTTCCTCAATGACCGGCAACGGAGCGGCTTCAGCAGGTTGGCTGTCAGCACTGGCCTGGCCGGGCGCTATTGCGTTGTCGATAGCGTCTGCAAGCAGATCATCGAGCGCGAGATCAATTTTACTGTCTCCGGTGGGCGCCGGATTTCGCTCATTGCGGTCATCAGCGGAATTGCCAAAGTTGCTGATTGCCAGCGCCTTAGTGACGACCTCAAAGGACTCGGGTCTCAGGTTACTGGCGAAGAGCTGATGGGCTTCTTCCTGGGTTGCGCAAACAGCATTGTCTGAAGGCGCAGTGCAGAACAGGACGGACCAACTGGGTGACTCAGTAATGGTGGCGCCGAAGTCTGCACCTGCTGGTTGAATTGACGGCGTAAACTTGGCGTACCGGAGCTCATCACTCGGGGTGCGCATGGCTACCCAGATATTGGTGTTACGTGACAGGCAGTCGGCACTGGTGTTGGGGCCTGCCTGCCAGCGCATACTTGAGGTGATTAAGGGTTCGCCAAAGGACTCATCGATCTTGAAAGATACATCCATCTTTTCAATATTACAGATGGACGACCGGAATCCTGACCTGTTCAGCGATCCACTGATGGCGGCAGCTGCTTCGGTCAGTGGCAGGAACAGTAATGCCACAGCCAGAGTTGCAGATTTTGGTATCAGAGTGGTCATCCCGGCATTATAAAAGAGTCGTGTTTGATCTGGCCAGTGTAGCCTAACCAGCCGGTCATCAGTTAGTCATGAATCGTCTGATCAGCTTCATGTATCCGGTAGGTGCCAGCCGCTCCAGCAGGGCGATAAAGCGGGCGTCGCGCCCCACCAGAATCTGCGCCTTGTTTTTCTCTACGCCGCGCAGGATCACGGTTGCGGCCTCGTCGGCAGTCAGCCCCGCCATGCTGTCGAATTTTGCAATAATTTCGTCATGGGTAGGGGCATCATTCTCGCGCACTACATAGCGGGACTTGCGGACGATATTGGTTTTAACCCCACCCGGCTGCACACAGCTGACGCCAACGTGAGGATGAGAGTCCGCCAGTTCCATGCGCAAGGCATAGGTGTAACCCCGGACAGCGAATTTAGCTGCGTTGTAGGCACTCTGGCTGGGGACAGCGATGGTACCGAAAATGCTGCTGGTATTCACAATGTGACAGGGCTCATTTGCCGGCATCAGGGGCAGGAATGTGCGGGTGCCGTTCACCACCCCCCAGAAATTGATATTCATTAACCACTCGAAATCAGCACGGCTCATATGCGCCGCGCTGTCGGTTACTGAAACACCGGCGTTGTTAAAGATCATATTAACCTTTCCGTGTGCTTCCAGCGTCTTCATGCCAAAGGCTTCAAAGGCAGCCTGGTCCGCGACATCAAGCTGATGGCAGCTGACCCTGACGTCATGGCCCTCAAGTGCTGCCATGGTACCAGCCAGACCCTCTTCGCTGACGTCGGCAATTGCAACATGACAACCGCGTGTTGCCAGTGCCACTGCGAGAGAACGACCCATGCCGGAACCTGCACCGGTGATAGCGGCAACTTGCTGATTAAACTTGCTCATTGTCAGGTTCTCCTGGTTGCCTGCAATTTACGTACATTTTCCTGACGAACAGTGAAACCACGGCCGTCGAAGTATTCCAGCAGCTCGATGCACAGGTTACGGCCCAGGTTAGTTCTGTCCCTGAACTCAATGACGGTAAAGGAACCGTTGGGTGATGCTGCGCACAGCTCGCGTATGGTGTCTTTCAGCGACTCGATCGCTTCAGGCAGAAAGAAGCGGTTGGCCACCGGTTTCACCAGCAGGCCAGCACCTACGACCTGACCCAGCAGCTTTTCCGTTGCCCTGGGGGGTAAGCCCAGTGTCCGGGATAGATCGTGCAGTACCGGTGGGCGCAGCGGATCTGCACGCAAAAGGGGTTCAGTGCGTTTCCAGAGACTGGCTGCAGGTCCGGAGAGCTGTGCGCTGTGGCCTGCAGGTACAATCCGGTTGCCAGAGATCTTCAGTGCGCCGCTTGCCGCCAGTTGGTCTGTGACCTGAGAGAAAACCACCTCGTTGATTTTACAGGCCCTGCGCAATTGCTGAGGTGTTACGCCGCTTTCCTGCGGATTGGCCGCCTGCCAGTCGGTGAGGGTGCGGGTAACCAGCTGCTGACACTTTTCGAAGTTATGGGTGCTGATACACCAGATATCATCGATATTGAATGCCTGACCCAGTTCGCGCTGAAGTACCTGCGCAGGTAAATTAAAGCTGCTCACCAGCAGTGCCGTTGGAATACCTTGTGGAAACTGTTCAGCGAAGTCTGCAATTCGTACTGCCAGCGCATCATCGCTGTTGAGGACTTTCAGTCTGGCGATTCTGGCTGGCTGTGTTCTGCCACGGGCTTCATCCATGGGCAGCAGAACCTTACCCCCGCCCAGAGTTTCCTCTGCCCCCTGATCACGAATGATGAAATGATCGCCATGAATCAGGGGAACCGGTTCATCCAGGGCAATCTGTACATAACCCTGCTGTTCGGGTTCCAGCCGGGCTGATTCCAGAATAGCGACTCTGCCCGTGACATGATTGACACCGCAATGGAAATGCACCGGCGTCCAGTGACGTAAGGCGCGCGTCCGGTGTTTACTGATTGTGAGCGTCGCTGCGAAGCGATCGGAGCCGGTAAGCTCAGGGTTGGAGGTCAGCCACTGACCTCGTTGCGGCGGACTACGGTAGCCCCCCAGATTAATCGCACACCGGTCACCGCTCACCGCTTCCTGAGTGACAGTGTCCTGAGTATGCATCTCACGGATACGAAGAGTTTCTGCCGCTGGAAGCACTCGTATGGCCTGACCTGTGCTGAGGGTGCCTGACAGAACAGAACCAGTCACCACCTGTCCGGCACCTTTAACCGCAAATGACCGGTCGATGCCCATTCTGAAATAACCGTGTTGTGCCTGCCGGCGAATCTTAGCTGAGGCTGTCGCGAGTCCTGTTTTCAAAGCCTCTATGCCGGCGCCGGTCGCAGACGATACCGGCCAGATGAATGCCTGATCCAGAAAGGTGTTCTCTGTCAGCCTGCGAATATCTGCCTGAACTTCCTCGATCCGCGCGTCACTGACGAGATCGCATTTGGTCAGGACAATGGCGCCATTCTGCACCTGCAGCATTTGCAGAATTTCCAGGTGCTCGACTGTTTGCGGCATAGGACCATCGTCGGCGGCTATGATCAGCAGAGCAAAGTCGATGCTGGCAACACCGGCCAGCATGTTGCTGATAAAACGCCGGTGTCCAGGGACATCCACGAAACCGATTCGCTGGTCATTCAGGTTGGTGTAGGCGAAACCTACTTCAATAGTCAGGCCCCGGGCTTTTTCCTCTTTCAGGCGGTCTGTATCAATGCCGGTCAGGGTTCTGACCACAGAAGTCTTGCCATGATCGACATGGCCGGCTGTAGCAATAATCATAGGGCCAGCTGATCAAGTTGGTGAAGAAATCCTGCCTCATCAGTCAGGCAACGAACGTCCAGGATCAGTGCACCATCGCTGATGCGACCGATGACCGGTACCGGCAGAGCGCGCAGCAGGCCGGCCAGCTGATTCAGTCGTTTACCCTGACCGGAGGATGGCAGAGATTTTACTGCGATACCCCAGCCCGGCAGGGATTCCAGTGGTAATGCACCACTTCCTATCTGGCCCTGGCAGGGGACAACGGTGCAACCCCAGTCATCTCCAAGTCGTTTGCTGATAGCGGGTTGCAGTCGCCTCGCCTGGGCTTCCATCGCGTCAGCGGACCGGGTCAGAATCCCCAGGGAAGGCAGGTCGGCTGGCAGGTCATCCGAGGTCAGATATATCTGCAATACTTCATGGAGGAGGGCAAGAGTGATTTTGTCGACCCGTAATGCACGTTTCAGCGGGTTCTTTCGCAATTGATCGATCAGGACCTTTTTGCCGGCAATCAGTCCGGCCTGAGGCCCTCCCAGCAGCTTATCGCCGCTGAAGGTGATCAGGTCTGCCCCGTCAGCAATGGCTTCCTGCACAGTTGGCTCATGAGGAAGTTGCCACTGCTCCAGATTAACAACGGTACCGCTGCCAAGGTCAACTACCATGGGCAAATCATTGTTATGTGCCAGCGTCGCCAGTTCTGCCTGAGGTACTTCGGCAGTGAAACCCCTGATTTCATAATTGCTGGTATGCACTTTCATGAGGCAACCGGTGGCAGGAGAAAGTGCCTGTTGATAGTCCTTCAGATGGGTACGGTTGGTTGCACCGACTTCCACCAGCTTACAGCCAGAAGAGGCCATGACTTCGGGAATTCTGAACGAACCGCCAATCTCGACCAGTTCGCCCCGGGAAATCGGCACTTCCTTGCCGGCAGCGAGACTATTGAGTACCAGCATCACTGCGGCAGCATTGTTATTGACCACCGTAGCAGCTTCTGCACCGGTGAGCTCACAGATTTGCTGTTCAACGATACTGTCTCGTTCGCCGCGCCGACCGGTCGTGAGATCAAACTCCAGTGTTGAAGGTTGCGTCAGAATGCGCTGCAGCTTGTCTGTCACCCGGTCGGGCAATAAGGCCCGGCCCAGGTTGGTATGAATGACCGTGCCT
>JAGRIO010000092.1 GCA_020443225.1 Pseudomonadales bacterium | reverse complement strand
CTATTGTTCACCGGCAGCCTTTTGAACCGGGACCGGTTGGCAGACCTCATCGCTACCCCTCGCCTGCCCCCTGTGATGTTGATACACGGTGCCGAGGATGAGGTGATTCCACTGGACAAGGTAATGAGGAACGCCGCCACCCTGGAGCAATTCGGTCTCAGCGTTCACCAGCATATCTGCCCCGGGCTCGGACACTCTCTGAATGAAGAGGGTGCTATGGCTGGCGCGCTGTTCGCGCTGGAGCAACTGGCGCGCAGTTAAGCTGCTGTCCTGATCGCGATGGCCATCGTTATTCACAGCGTGTTCCGGATCCTGGGATAAGCAGAGCTGCCCACAGATAACCACGCCAGTACGGTGAGCCGGCAAGGTTAAGCGGTCGGTTTATGCCGTCCACAAGGACATGCGCATTAATCCCGTGTTTTTAAACCCAGAAAAAGAGGTGCAATAACTATGTCAGCAACTGAAAAGTCAGCCATTGAAAACGCCATGGCAATTCTTGCAGGCCGCATCAACCAGCCTCAGCCTCCCGGGGACTGGACGGTCATGACCCAGGAGATGGTCGACAAATTTGCCGATGCAACAGGTGATCATCAGTGGATTCATGTGGATGTGGAACGGGCCAGTAAGGGTCCCTTTGGTGGTCCTATTGCTCACGGCCAGCTCACCCTGTCGATCCTCGGGCAGTTGAGTCGTCGGGCAACTCCGGACGAGGCCACCGAGGCAAGAATCCCGGACCAGAAGATGGGAATCAACTATGGTTTTAACAAGGTGAGATTCCCCTCTCCTGTACCCGTAGGCGCCAGAATTCGTGCACGACGGGTCCTGAAAACCGCTGAAATCAAGGGTGGAATGATAGAGACCATGACCGAAGTCACTGTCGAAATAGAAGGTCAGGAGAAACCGGCCTGTGTGGCAGAAAGCCTGTCGCGCATGGTGTTCTGATCAATCATTCCCCAGAAAGCCTGGACCAGTGGCGAGCGCTCGAAGGTTCTCGCCCTGGTACAGAAACCGACATTAATGGCCGGCAACTCAGGTCCGGAGCGCAGTATTCTGACCTTCTCCCGCAACGGACTGTTCTCAAGTACCAGTTCCGGAACGAAACCGATCCCGCAACCCAGCGCTACCAGAGACAGAATGGCTTCGTTACCAGCGACTTCACTGTAGCGGTTAGGTGTGATGCGTTGCTTGCTGTACCAGTTTTCAATGGAATCACGAACGAATCCAGCCGAAGGCAGAATCACGGGCACGCTGCGCCAGTCTGGCTGCTCACCTATGGCCAGCATGGACTCCGGTGGTGCTACGGTCAGCATTGGAATAGATCTGACAGGCTTGCTGAGATAGTCACGTGAGTCCATGTCAGACAAGGCGGCTACAACCACATCAATCCCTTCAGCGAGACGCTTGGCAGCATTCACTGCGTAGCCTGTTTCCAGTTCGATGTGAACGTCAGCGTGAGCCGCCCGGAACCGGGACAGCACATCCGGGAGGATGCTCTGGCTGGCGGTAACCGAAGCGAACAACGATAGCCTGCCACGCAATCCTTTCGGCGCATCATCGAGTTCGGCACGTAACTGGGCATGACGGTGCAGCACATCCTCGGCGAAATGCATAAAGATCTCGCCCGCCGGCGTAAGAGAGACCCTGCGGTTGTCTCTTTCCAGCAACTGGCTACCGGCTTCATCCTCCAACCGCTGAATCAAACGGCTGAGAGCAGAGGGACTGAGGTGAGCGGCTTCGCTTGTCCGGCCAAAATGCAGATTCCTGCACAGCGACAGGTAGATTTCCAGAGACTTGATATCCATCGGTTTCATTCGCATTGATTGATGCCGGCAAGCTTAACAATTCCTCTCGGGTGGCGTCTGCGACCCACCGCATCTGTGACTCCCGGCGAACCCGGCGTGGCAGTCAGACAGCCCATAACCTAGTGCTGTTTACGCACCATCTTAGCGCGTTTGTGCATCGCACTTTACACATTTGTCCTCTAATGACCGCATAATGTCCTTTAATGATCATTTTAGTTGCCGTTTAATTGATCTGAATCACGGTAGGCAGCAACGCCGGACACTAAAGTTTTCCCCAACACGACAGCCCAGGAGGGAACAACCGATGAGTGCGATAGAACAACTGGCGGAAACTGACGACAAAAAGCAGCAATTAACTGACAACTACAAAACCCTGATGGAAGTGAGCTGGAACTTTGATTACGAATCCAGTGTGGCAAAGGTCATGGACCTGTACCGCCGCGCCAAACAGAATCAATGGGATTCAGATCAGCTGGACTGGGATGTCTCTATTGATCCATCGAATCCGATCATGCGGCGTGAAAACACCCAGTATTTTGATATGCCCTTCTTCAGGAAGTTTTCTGCCCAGCAACAGGAAGCTTTCACTGCTCACTCTACAGCGCAGGTACTGTCGCAGTTTCTGCACGGTGAACAGGGGGCGGTGCTGACGGCTTCGACCATCACCCATGGCGTCGGAGATATTCCCGCTAAATACTATGCGGCCTCGCAGACTATGGATGAGGCCCGGCACGTCGAAGTCTATGACCGCTACGTAAAGAAGATTGCCATTCACTATCCTGTAGTGGCCTGGCTCAAAAAACTGATCGACACGGCACTACAGACGGAAAATGTACATAAGGTCATGATAGGTATGAACATGATCGTTGAAGGACTGGCACTGGGCGCTTTCAATAACATGTACCGTCAGACGGAAGAGCCACTGTTGAAGTCCCTCACATTTAATGTGATGCGCGACGAATCGCGGCACGTCTCCTTCGGTCATGCGTTTCTGGGTCCCCGTGTTGCAGCAATGCATCAGGATGACAGGGAAGATCTGGCGCAGTTCGCCTTTGATGCTGTCAGCATCATTGTTGAAGGTCAGCGCGAAGTCGATCCTGGCTTTATCCAGGTCCTGATCGCTTCAGGTATCGATCCGGAAGATTTCTTCCGGGGTATGAAAGAAGCAGAAGCTGCCGGATTCACTCAGGAATTACCACCAGGGCAGGTTCATTCGCTAAAAGATCTTATGATTCCATCTCTCGTTCGGGCAGGTCTTATCACACCACGAACCCGTGAGCTGTTTATCGGCGCTGGTATACCAGTCAACGATGATCTGACTATTCTGGAAGCGATGGAAGACGCCAAGTCTGATCAGAGTATTCTGAATGAGGCTGGGGCATCCTACTGACCCACCACAATGAACCCGTCAGTCTGGCTGGCGGGTTCTTTCCCAATCGTCCTTGGTATAATTCACAGGTGTGTCATGACATTCAGCCCTGACAACATTAATGATCTGCTTTGCAGCCTGCCCGAACCCATGCTGATCATGAGTTCGGCAGGAGAGATTGCCTTCTGTAACCAGGCGCTGACACAGCTGTCTGGTTTTTCCCAACCCCAGCTTGAAGGACAGCCGATCACTCATCTGCTGCCTCAGTCAGAACGCCGCAGAGTTGATGTGGTCAGCTGGTTGTCCCGCTGGGCCGATGACCCTGACCCTGCACAGCTGCGATTTCTGACGCTGGAGCTGGTCACCCATGACAATGAGAGGTTGCAGGTCAGCGTTCGGGTCTCTCGCTATGAAAGTCACGGGGCTAACTGGTTTCTGGTAGTGCTGCGGGATGTGACCTCGGAACATGCGACGCTGACCAGACTGCGACATGCGCAACTGGTGACTAACCGCATACTGGCCATTGGAGAAGATGCCGTAATCAGTATCGATGCAAACCAGCGTATCAGCTTCTGGAATCGTCAGGCCAGCAGCATTTTTGGTTACACCGAAGAGGAAGCGCTCGGTCATTCGCTGGAAATGATTCTGCCCACCAGTCTGCTGGCTTCCCATCAGCGGTACGTTCAGGATTTTCTGGCCGGTACCGAGGGACACCGGCTCATGGGCCAGCGCGGCGAGATTACTGGCAGGCACAAATCTGGCCGCGATATTCCCCTGGAGGCATCTATCACCAAGACTGTCATAGACGGCCAGACGGTGCTCAGCGCTCAGGTACGTGACATCTCTGAGCGAAAAGCAGCAGAAAGCATGCTGAAAGAGAGTGAAGCCCGGTTCCGCGCAGTCTTTGAACACGCTCTGGAAGCCATGGCGGTTCTGGATGATTCGGGACGGGTCGTTGAAATCAATGCTTCTGCCCGCAATCTGCTGGAGACCGAACCTTCAGGTCAGTTCTTCTGGGACCTGAACTGGTGGCGTGAGACAACGCCGGAAGCATTGCATGAAGCCACAGAGCGATTGCGGGAGATGACGGGTACTGTGATCAACGGCGCTACCGTGCGCACAACAGTCCAACTCAGTTCCGTGACAGGTGAAGCGAAGAAAATCGACTTTTCACTGCGTCCGGTTCTCAACAGCAACGGCCAGGTGATCTACATCATCGCAGAAGGCCGCGACATTACGGCGCTTTAACTATGGGTATGGTTCGTTATATAGAAAGCAACGGCACGGTACATGAGATTGACGTGAAGAATGGCACCAGTCTCATGCAGGCGGCAGTCACCCACATGGTACCCGGCATCGAAGGCGATTGCGGCGGTGCCTGCGCCTGCGCAACCTGTCATGTCTACATCGACCCTGAGTGGCGGCAAAAGTGTGCAGAAATGGATCCGCTGGAACTTGCAGTTCTGGACTTCGCGTGGGATGTTAATGAGGATTCGCGTCTGTGCTGCCAGATAACCATGTCAGAAGAACTCGATGGCATCACGCTCAGAATTGCAGAGCGACAATACTGACAACGCTGTTGAAGCTGCTCACAGCTAACGACGACTGGTTTACAGTAAAGAATGGACCTAAGTTTATTCCGATTTCCGCTAAGCCAGAGGTTGTTCTTAACCGGTAGTCCCCTTCACAATAGCGCCCATGACAAGTGCGCGAAAATACCACCGGATTGAAGGCAACTTCAGAATGGTTCATGGCAATCTGCAGGCCCCTGAGATTGCCTATGAAACCTGGGGAACGCTGAACGCGCAAAAAGACAACGCTATTCTGATATTTACCGGGCTCAGCCCTTCTGCCCATGCCGCATCATCACAGGCAGATCCTTCCAGCGGATGGTGGGAACCCGTTATTGGCTACGACAAACCGATAGATACTGAACACTATTTTGTCATCTGTATCAATTCACTGGGGAGTTGCTTTGGTTCTACCGGGCCTTCCAGCATTGATCCCGAAACCGGCAAGCCTTACCGTCTGACCTTTCCGGTACTGACCGTAGAGGATATTGCCATAGCAGGTCAGAGAGTAGTCAGTGCCCTTGGTATCGAGCGCCTGCATACTGTTGTTGGTGCGTCTATGGGTGGCATGACATCACTGGCCCACTCTGTACTCTTTCCCGGACTGGCAAGGAATCTTGTGTGTATCTCTTCTGCTGCCCGATCCCTGCCTTTTGCCATAGCGATACGTTCTGTACAGCGTGAAATTATCCGCAGTGATCCGGCCTGGGCGAACGGCAACTACGACGCTGAACGTGAGCCCTTTGTGGGCATGCGACTGGCAAGAAAGCTCGGCATGCTGAGCTATCGTAGCCCGGAGGAGTTCATCACGCGATTCGGCCGGGAAAGAATCAGCGAAGAAAAAAAACTTCACGACCCCTTCACCATGGATTTTGAGGTGGAATCCTATCTGGAAGCCCATGCCAGCAAATTTGTAGGTACTTTTGATGCCAACAGTTATCTGTACCTGTCCAGGGCGATGGATCTGTTCGATCTTGCAGACCACGGTGGTTCCCTGAAGGAAGGTTTCCGGCGTTGCGGTGCAGAGAGAGCGCTAATCATAGGGGTGGAAACTGATATTCTGTTTCCGGTTTACCAGCAGAAGGAAATTGCCGACGGTCTGACCGACGGATGTCGCGACGTAATCTGGCATAGTCTTGATTCACTTCAGGGTCACGATGCCTTTCTGGCGGATATGGATCAGTTCCGGCCTATTCTGTGTGACTTCTTCCGATACGAAACGGACAACTGATTCCTTGCCAGGAATGCACCATCTTCCATAACAATCTTCAATAACAATCTTCAATAACAAACCTCCATAACAAAAGAGCCCCGCAAAGCGGGGCTCAGATGAAATGCTGCGGTTGACATGACGCGTACATGACTGACCGCTGGCAATTGTTCGCTGACCTCATGATCAGTACGAACGCTTACCCAGACTGAAAGTCGCGACACTTCCGGCCTGTCGCCTGCTCCTGGACACAGAGCATCACGAACGGACACCAGAATGTCTGAGACAGGCTTGGATGGGCTTCGCGACTCCGAGACTCCCGAGGAGTTTTCAGACCTCGGCGTCTTTCGCCCAATGGCAGATTTTATTGTCCGCGTGCATAAAGGACATTAAGTCCATGAACTAACCTTACCCCGTCAGTGGGTTATTGTTAAAGACTAATTCGGACTCAGCAAAGATGCTGATAGCCATGATAGTTATTTAGCATCAGACAAAAAAAACGGGCCAGAATGGCCCGTTTTTAGCTTTATTGACAGCTGCGCAGGTCAACCTGGCAGCAGTCAGACAAGGTCTTAGTAACCCTGCAGAACACCATAACGATCACGATGGAATGCACTGTTGCCAAAGGTGTGTTCACAAACCCGTGAGCGCTTCATGAAGAATCCGATCTCGTATTCGTCGGTCATACCGATACCACCATGCATCTGAACACCTTCACTGCTAACGAGGTTATAAGTGTCGTTCAGACGCGCCTTACACAGGCTGGCAAGCTCAGGCACTTCGTCAGAGTCTTCGTCCAGTGCACTCAATGCTTCCAGTACAACAGACTTGGACAGTTCAATTTCGCAGAACATCTCTGCTGCCCGGTGCTTAAGCGCCTGGAAAGAACCGATGGGTACGCCGAACTGCTCACGGGTCTTGAGATATTCCACGGTACGCTCATAACATTCCTGAGCGCCACCCAGCATCTCTGCTGCCAGCAGAATACGCGCCGCGTCCAGCACCTTATCCAGCACGTCAGCGCCCTTTCCTTCTTCACCCAGCAATACACCTTCAGCACCACTGAACTCAATATTGGCGGCATTACGACTGTCAGCCATAATGGTACGGGTAACACTCACACCCGCTGCATCGCTGTCAACCAGCACCAGAGTAATGCCATCACGGTCGCCAGCGGCACCGGAAGTACGGGCAACCACGACCAGTTTATTGGCAATGTGACCGTCCAGGACAAATTTCTTGCTACCAGTGACCTTGTAGCCAGCTCCGGACTTTTCAGCGGTGGCGGCTACGCCATAAGGGTTATGGTGCGGAGATTCTTCCAGCGCCAGAGCCATCAGTAACTCTCCACCAGCAATCTGCCCCAGCAGTTCACCTTTCTGTTCGTCTGTACCACCATGAAGAATGGCACTGCTACCAACGACAGCGGTAGCAAACAATGGTGAGCAAGTCAGTGTACGACCGCACTCTTCCATGACGACCCCCATACCCATGTAGCCAAAGCCGAGGCCGCCAAAGTCTTCAGGAATGGTAATACCGGTCCAGCCCAGCTCAACCATTTGCTGCCAGGTGCCAGTGTCGTAACCATTCTCGTTCTTCTCGTCCCGCAGTTTTCTCATCTGCGTGATTGGCGTGTTGTTGGTGCAGAAATCTTTCGCTGCATCCTTCAACATGTTTTGTTCTTCGTTCAATACCAATGGCATAGCTTAGTTACTCCTAGTCGTACACTTGCATTAATCAGGTAAACCAAGCACGCGCTTGGCAATAATATTCAGCTGAATCTCAGAGCTTCCCCCGGCGATCGAACTGGATTTCGATCGTAACCAGGTTCTGGTCAGAGTATGTTCAGCCTGACTGAAAGAATCTCCTTCCCAGCCCAGACCTTGTGTACCCATGATCTTAAGCTGAATTTCCAGACGTTCCTTACCATTTTCTGACCCAAAATACTTGAACATAGAAGTCGCAAATGTCGGGGTACCCCCGGATTCATTTTCTTCCATGGCTCGCCGCTGAGTGAGATTAAAAGCTCTCAGATTCATCGTATTGCGGGTCACACTGTCACGTAAACTCAGGTCGGCGAGTTTACCACTCTCCAGCCCGATATACTCCCTGGCGATATCCGGCAATGTGCCCATGGCATCGTATCGCCCGCGCCTGCCCGCACTGCCCAGACCTGAGATAGAACTGCGCTCGTGCTGCAACAAACGTTTGCCTACTGTCCAGCCACGGTTAAGCTGGCCAACAAGATTGTGTTTTTCAACTCTGGCATCATCAAAAAAAGTCTCGCAGAACGGTGAGTTACCGCTGATGAGCCTGATAGGCTTAACCGTGACTCCGGGCTGATCCATGTCGATCAGCACAAAACTGATACCCTCATGTTTCGGTGCCTGTGGTTCGGTTCTGACCAGAGTGAAGATCCAGTCAGCGTACTGAGCGCCCGAGGTCCAGATTTTCTGACCATTCACCAGAAAATAGTCACCCTTGTCCTCACACTTGGTTTGCAGGCTGGCCAGATCAGACCCTGCACCGGGCTCACTGTATCCCTGACACCAGCGGATTTCACCAGACACGATTTTAGGCAGATGTTCGAGCTTCTGCTCTTCCGTGCCGTAGTCCAGCAATGTCGGGCCAATCATGCTGAATCCCATTCCGGTAATCGGCGTTCTTGCATTAATGCGAAACATTTCGTCCTGCAAGATCAGGTTTTCAGCCTTGGTTAATCCTCCACCGCCATAAGCTTTGGGCCAGGTAGGGGCCGTCCAGCCTTTCGCAGCCATCCGGTCCAGCCAGAGTTTGGCATCCGGATTTTTGTAGGTCGCTTTTTTGCCACCACCAACGATGTCGTCTTCGGCAGCCGGTTCACACATACTCGCGGGGCAATTCTCTTCCAGCCATGCCCGCGTTTCCTGACGGAAATTATCCAGGTTACTCATGACTACTCTCCTCTTTTTAGTTCAGGGCCAGGCCCTGCCCGCTCGCGCGGGTTCCTAACACTATCAAAGTTATGCGCCAAAAATAAACACCGGATTCAGCGTTATCAATCCTGTTTAGTATTATGTATAACCACACTCAGGTACTCATTGTTGCAGGACCTGACAAAGTCATCAGAACGGATCAGAAATATGCGATACATCATCTATGGCGCAGGTGCCATTGGCGGCGCCATCGGGGCAAGACTGCATCTGGCGGGGAAAGAGGTAGTACTCATTGCGCGGGGGCAGCATCTTCAGGCAATCCGCGAATCTGGTCTGCGTTACCGCAGCCCGGTCATGGATGAATACCTGCGAATTACGGCAGTCGCCAGCCCCGAAGAAATTGCTTTCTGTGCTGATGACTGCGTCATTCTTACCATGAAATCCCAGCACACCGAGGACGCTCTGCGAACCCTGGCGAGCTTCGCACCACCAGATCTGCCAGTGATCTGCGCCCAGAATGGACTGGCCAACGAAGCCATGGCAGCACGCCGGTTCAGGCGGGTCTATGCGATGGTGGTCGTATTACCGGCAACACACCTTGTGCCTGGTGAGGTCATTCATCACTCACCGGCCCCGGAAGGCGGGTCGGCGGGCATTCTGGATGCTGGTTGCTATGGTGGTGGTACCGATCGTTGCATTCGCCAGGTGGCATCGGATCTGACCGCAGCAGGCTTCACCTGCAAGCCACAGGAAGAACCGATGCGCTGGAAGTATGCCAAACTGCTGCAGAATCTGGGTAACGCCCTGCAGGCTGTCTGCGCAGAGGATAACGACACCCGCCAGATCATGCGCATGATGAGAGCAGAGGCGCTGGCCTGTTATGCCGCAGCCGGTTACGACTGCCCGGATGCGAAAGAAACTGCCGCCAACAACGTCGGGTTAACCATGGGAGAAGTGACAGGCACCCATCGCGGGGGCGGTTCATCCTGGCAAAGTTTGCAGCGTGGCAAGACCGACATCGAAGCAGACTGGCTGAACGGAGAAATCTGTCTGCTGGGTACTGAACACGGGATTGCGACGCCGGCAAACGAAGTCATCCGCTATCTGGCGAATCAGGCGGCTCTACAGGGCGATGCGCCTGGCAGGTATGCAGCCGCTGAGGTGCTGGGTATGATTGAAAGGCTGGCAAGCAACGTCCACTAACCGACATTGCGTGAACCGGGCCCACAATATATAAATACCGCTGACAGGCCTTTGCCTGCACGCTTCTGTGGTCATTAAGCTACACTTCAGAGATTAACTCAGCGAATGTCCAATGGCTCCGAGCAACATGCTAAACAAACTGTTCCCCGTCGACGAACTCCTCCTTTACCGGGTAGGGGTAATTGTCGGAGTGCCGGTCTTGCTGGTGGGTGGCTATCTGATGGATCAGGTCCGTCCTCCGGGTGATCTGACATTATCGCTGCGCTATCTGGCATCCCTGTTCGCTGTTGTTTGCCTCATATTTGGCTATAAGTCCCGGTTTATGCAGGAGTACACGGGCGAGTTCGGCCTCGTTCTGGCCTACTTGCTCATTACCTATAGCTGTCTGGTACTGGTGGAAGGTCGTATCGGAGCACTTGAAGGCCTCTACGGTATTACGGCTCTGGCTCTTATGACCGTCATGTTCCATAAAGCCTGGCTGGTGCTGGCATATCAGATACCCGCCCTGCTGGCTATCTCGCTATCGGCGCTGATGGTGAGCGAACCGATGATGAACCCCTGGGCCTATATTCTGGTGGCGCTGGTGTTCAGCGTCGTCACGTCAACGCTGGCCCTGACCCACATTCACACCCGCAAAAGGCGCGAAAGTTCTGAGGCTCTCAGCGACCTGTGGTTTGAGCAGGGTACAGACGCACATCTGTATGGTTACACCCAGACTGCCACTCCAATACGCGTGAACCAAACGGCTTACGACCTGCTGGAATGCGATAAGCCAGAGGAAGTCGCCAGTATTCTGGTGAACGCTTTCCGACAACTGAGTAAAACGCCGGATGAGGCTAACCGGGCCCTGAAGGATGCGCTCGCCCAGGAGGTCTATTCCCAGCGCATGAAGATCCGTACCGCGAAAGGCAATGAGTTCTGGGGTGACCTTGCAATGCGCCGCCAGATCGTCGACGGCGATGACCTGATCTATGTGCGGGTGACTGATACCAGTGATCAGGTAGCCCATGAGCAGGAACTGGAAGAAGCAAGAATGGCCGCCGAGGCAGCAGCAGAAACCCGCTCCAGATTCCTGGCTAACATGAGTCATGAGATCCGTACGCCCATGAACGGTGTGATCGGCATGGCTTCGTTGCTGATGGAAACCGAGCTCACACCCCAGCAACAGTCCTATGTCGATACCATTCGTGGCAGCGGCGAGACACTGCTGTCAATCATCAACGAGATTCTCGATTTCTCTAAAATCGATGCCAATCGCATTGAGCTGGAACAGCAGGTTTTTGACCTGGAAACCTGCGCCACTGAGGCGCTGGATCTGGTAGCCCCGACAGCGGCTTCCAAGCACCTGGAACTGATCTTCGAAATGTCAGTGAGCCGCAACCACCTGTGGCTCGGAGA
>JAGRIO010000091.1 GCA_020443225.1 Pseudomonadales bacterium | reverse complement strand
TGGGTTCCCTGTAACCTGAACCCAGGAACTTCATTGTGGACCGGAAATACATTCTTACTGCCCTGGGCTACGGCATCATCGGGCTACTGCCTGGCCTGCACATCTGAGGCTCTCGTCACAGTACAAAGGCGCCCTAAAACTTCATCAGCTCTGTGGTAAGGGTTTCAAGGTCCAGTATGCCGACAGCATTGAAACCCTTCATCATGCCGGCACATTCGCCCGGATTGAAAGTCAGCCCGGTCGCGGAATACTCAATAGTCAGGCGGTGAGTATGGCCGTGCAGGATGACATCGAAATCTGAAGTCTGAACATTGTTCAGTTCCAGGGGATCATGCACCACCACAATGCGGCGGCCTGACCATTCCAGTGGGAGTGGTGGCTGCAGAAATTCAAAGCCAAGATCTCCTGTTGCCTCAAGCAAGGCTGCCAGTTCACCCTGATCATTATTGCCAAAAACCCCCCACAAAGGTGCGTGCAGGCCGGCAAAGACTTCGACGGTTTTTGCCTGCGTGATATCGCCGGTATGAATCACCCGTTCTACACCGCTGTCGTTAAACAGGTCGACGATGGTCCGGCAGTTCTTCAGGTTGTTATGGGTGTCGGAAACAATGCCGATTTTCATAGGGTTCAGCGTGATTATCTGACCGGAACGATGTCCGGGCGGTGGACCTGACGGAAAAAGCCGGCGATAAACACCGGCTTTTCTGTCAGCTTATGCAGGTCTGGCTGAGGTCAGTCACCAGGACAGGTCCTGTCAGCACGCCTCAACCTGACGATTCTCAGGACACTTTTTCCAGTACGTGAATAGCACAGGCGCTACCCAGGCCAATGACATGCGTCAGTCCCAGCTTCGCACCCTCGACCTGACGTTTACCTGCCTCGCCACGAAGGTGGGTGCTGACCTCATAGATATTGGCGATACCCGTTGCACCCAGCGGGTGACCCTTGGACAACAGACCACCGGAGACATTGACCGGTACCCGACCGCCCAGTGCGACCTCGCCCTCATCAATCATCCGCCCGGCTTCACCATCCTTGCACAGGCCCAGATTTTCATAATGCAGAATCTCGGCCGTCGCAAAACAGTCATGCAGTTCCACCAGATTTATGTCATCGGGACCGCAGCCCGCCATTTCCCAGGCTTCTGCTGCGGCCTTGCGGGTTACGGCATTCACATCTGGCATCACCAGATCCCTGTCAGAGTAAGGATCGGAAGTCAGAATTGAAGCCCTCACCCGGACTGCACGCTGCATTCCCAGCTCTCTTGCCTTCTTCTCTGATACCAGCACTGCAGCAGCTGCGCCGTCGACGTTCACTGAACACATCAGCTTGGTGTTCGGGTAAGAGATCATTTCCGCATTCATGACCACATCCAGCGGTGTTTCAATCTGATACATCGCCTTGGGGTTCAGGGTGGAATGATGGTGATTCTTCACAGACACCTTGGCAAACTGCTCAAAGGTGGTGCCATATTTACGTGAGTGTTCCAGACCTGCTTCGGCAAACACGGCTGGCATAGTGCCGGAACCCAGCAGACCTTCCTTCGGAATGCCAGCCCCACCACCCGCGCCGCCCAGCAGACCTTTACCCATCTGCTCAACACCGACCGCGAGTACTACGTCATTAATGCCCGCTTTGATGGACATCCAGGCTTCGCGGAACGCGGTTGCGCCCGTGGCACAGGCATTGGCGCAGTTCACAACACCAATCCCCGTCTGACCGATTTCCTGCAGAATACGCTGACCCACCATGGCATTGGCCTGACCCAGGTTGCCACAATACAGGGCCTGCATGTCGTGGATGGTTAAACCAGCATCGTCCAGGGCCATCAGGGCTGCCTGTGCACCAAGTTGCGGTACGGTCTTGTCAGGGAACCGACCGAACTTGATCATATCGACTCCCATTATATAAACGTCACTCATGAGATTCTCCTCGATGAATATCTCTGATATTTAAATTGTGTCAGGCTGGCTGAAAGAAATAGCTGATATAGCTGTTGCCATCAGCATCCTTTCTTCCCAGTGCATCCCGGTAAACCACTTCTACCGGCATATCGAACTTCAGGTTTTCCGGATCTGGTTCCACACCGATCAGGTTGCCTTTGATGGTACCGCCACCCTCGAGATCGACCACAGCAGAAATATACGGGACTTCAATGCCCGGAAAACTGCGATACACAATACTGTAAGAGTAGAGTTTGCCCTTGTTGGCAAGTTTGGTTGGCGCCAGCTTGTCCCGGGCACCGCATTTGGAACAGACACTGCGGACACCCAGGAAAATAGCGCCACAATCACCACATTTGTGACCTTCCAGATAGGGATCTTCTCCTTCCGGAAGTTTCAGCCAGTCCACCACGGGCAGTGAACCGGCAACAGCTGCTTCAGACATTGAGTTACCTCTTTTAGTTAACATTCTTACGCTGTCCGGATTATCCGGACAGCGATAATAAAAATCAGCGATTCACAGCATAAACCTGTTGGCAATCCGGGTTCAAGCAACTGCCGGTGGGCGCTGTCTCCCGAATACTGCAAACCCGAATACCAGCAGCGCAACCGAACCGGCAGCGCCTGCCAGCAGGTAAGCATTGCCATAGCGTCTGGTGGATTCAAAGATATACCCCATGGCGACCGGACCCGCGGCGATGCCAATCATGGTGAGAAAGTTTGCCAGCGCATAGATACGACTGTAATTCAGCAGGCCATAGCGGGAAGCAAGCAACAGAGGCTGCAGCATCAACAGGTTGCCGACCGTAATACCAAAGAGCGCCAGACAGGCTAACAACAACCAGACATTGGCAAATATGCCCATGCCCGCCAGCGACAGCCCCTGCATGCCCATCATGGCCAGAGTAAAACGCGGAGCATCCGTCCGGTCCACGATCACGCCACCAATCAGACGGCCAATGATACTGGCGGCCGGCAATATACCCAGCGCCAGCGCAGCCTCCTCGCCCTGTAAATGCTCTGACACTATGCCGTACTGGTGGGCAATGCCTCCGACCTGGGCAAGCATCACGAAGATATAAGCCAGATTCAGTTGCCAGAACCATAGTTCTCTGACCGCTGCACTGTAAGGAATACCGGGCGTTACCGGCGGCCCGCCTTCCCCCGTATGGGATTTGGCCGGAGGCGCTGAGCGCAGGACCAGCAAACAAAGGGGTACGACCCCGACAAAGTACACCAGCCCCATGTAAGGACTGACCGGAACCATGCCGATTGTCTCGATGACGTGAGCACAATAGGGAGTTACGACAATGCCGCCTACTGACAATCCGGTGGAGGCCACCGACAGTGCGCGGGCGCGGTTGTTTTCAAACCAGCGGGCCACCAGTGTCGTTGCCGGTAACAGCCCTGATGCACAGAACCCCGCCCCGAATACCAGGTAGAGAACGAACAGCTGCCACTCGCTGGTGACGCTCCCCAGCAGGGCCAGACACCCCGAGGCCAGAACTGCCCCGGCAGTTATCACCAGCCTGACGTCATATTTCTCCAGCAGTGAAGCAACCAGCATGCCGGTAACCCCGCTGGAGAAGAAAAACAGACTCACCGCGGTGGAAGCAAGGGTGATGGGAAAACCTTTCTCGGTGCTGAGGGCCTGAAGAATCACTGCGTGGTTATAAAAACCCAGCCCGGAAGAAAACATCAGGATTACAAACAGTGCAGCAACAATCTTCCAGCCGTAGTACATAAACTTGAGCTACCAGTCACAGGGTCGCTGCATCATACACTATTGCTCTGCCGGCGCTGCCTGTGAGAAAGTCCCGGCAGTACCGAAAATATCGTGGCAGCCGTACCGGCCCAGCGCGACAACCGGAGGGACAGATGGCGAGAATTCTCACCTTCAGCGGCAGCAGCCGGAAGGACTCACTGAATGACAAACTCGTAAGATTTCTGGGTTCACTGGCCAGTGAAGCTGGCGCGACGGTCACACACATCTCACTGGCCGACTACCCGCTGGCTATCTACAACGGCGATGACGAAGCAGAACTGGGCCAGCCTGAAAACGCAGCGCGCCTGCGCGACCTGATCAGCGACCATGACGGACTGATTATAGGCTGCCCGGAGTACAACGGCTTCATGACCCCGCTACTGATCAATACCATTGACTGGTGCACCCGTGCCGCTGGCGCCAGCCCCGACCTCAGTGCCTTTATGGACCGGAAAGTCCTGATCGCGGCGAGTTCACCGGGGCCAGGCGGTGCCGGTCGGGCAGCTGCCCACCTTCGCACCATGCTGAATGGCATAGGGTCCATCGTAGTTCCTATGCCGGTGCTGGTGCCCAACGGGTTCAGCGCATTTGAAGACGATGGCAGCCTGACCAACGATAAGATGGCCCGTATGCAGACAGGTAAACTATTGCACCTTTGCGAGAAACTCTGAACCCGCCCCGTGCCCCGATGATCACTGACTCACCTGCACCTGCTAAAACCCATGAGTCTTTGTGCCATCATGACTGGCAGCAGGCAGGTGTTCGCATCAACTGCGACTACCTGCTTGATGACTGGCTGGGCCCGGTCAGCTTCCTGTCCCGTTGTTGCCATTGCGGGCAATATGCCATGCTACGGCTGATAGACTGGTCCGTGCCGCAGACAACCCGGCGGATCTATCTGCTACAGGCCCTTCCCCGAGAAGCCACCAGTGTTTATTTGCGCAACATGAACAGCTGTTACTGTGATCTGGCCCGCAAACAGCAAGAGACGCAGGCGTTGCTGAGTACAGCCAGCGGGCCGCAGCATCTGCTTTTGCTGCACTTACCTGCCCTCCTGATCGAACGCACAATGGCGTTACCGGCGGGTGAAAAACCACGTCCCGGACCCTGGCAGACGCACTTGCCAGATGCTGCGAACCTGCACTGGTTTAATCTGCTGGACGCACCAAAACCAGACGCGCCAGAGCATTCAGCCAGAACCGGCGGCGCGCCAACCCATAAAAACGATTCACAAAACATCCCGCAATGAACATTTTATGAAGAGGAAGACAATATGATCGATTTCGAAATCCCGGAAGAAACCCGCGCCATTCGCGAGAAGGTACGTAAATTTGTGCAGGAAGAATGTATTCCTGCAGAAGCCGATTGCACTGCCGAAAACTTTGACAGTGTCCTGAAAGAACTGCGCGGCAAAGCCAGAAGTCAGGGTTTGTGGTGCCCGTTCGTACCGCAGGAACATGGTGGAATGGGCCTGCGGCCGCTGGCTAATGCACTGGTGCAGATGGAACTGGGAGAAAGCTTTCTGGGTGCTCTGTCGCTGAACACTCAGGGGCCGGACGATGCCACCATGCTGACCCTGCTGGAACACGGTACTGAATACCAGCGGGAGAAATTCCTCAAGCCGCTGCTCAACGGGGAAAAGCGCATCTGCTATTCCATGACTGAAAAAGCTGCAGGTGCAGATGCTACCGGTATGCAGACGACAGCCGTGCTGGAAGGTGACAACTGGGTTCTGAACGGTGAGAAATGGTTCAGTTCCTCTGCAGACGTGGCTGACATCGCCGTAGTTATGGCCAAAACAGATCCCGATGCCCCCCGGCACGAGCAGTATTCAACATTCATCGTTGAATTGCCTAACCCTGGCTATCGGATCGTCCGCAACATCGAGACCATGCAGCCACATACCGACCTGGGGCTGAAGCTGGGAGCCTCACACTCCGAAATCAGGATTGAAAACCTGCAGGTACCACGGGAGAACATCCTTGGTGGACGTGGTCAGGGCTTCAATATGGGTCAGCACCGCCTCGCTTATGGCCGCTTGCGGCACGGTATGCACAATGTAGCAATTGCACAGAGAGCTCTTGATCTGGCGGCAGCCCATGTCACCAGCCGTTCTACCTTTGGCAAACGTCTTGCTGACCGCCAGGGCGTACGCTGGATGCTGGCCGACTGCGCAGCTGAGATATACAAGGCGCGACTGATGCTACTGCACATCGCCTACAAGGCGGAGAAAGGACAGGACCTGCGCCAGGAAAATGGTATTGCCAAGGTCTTCCTGGCGCACATGGTGCATCAGGTTGTCGATACTGCCCTGCAGTTGCATGGTGCGCTTGGCTATTCACAGGATACGCCACTGGCTCGCTGGTATACCGGCATTCGTTCCCAACGTCTGGTCGACGGACCCGATGAAGTTCATCGCTGGCGGACCGGTGCCAATGTCATCAAGGCCTTTGAGCAATACGGTACCACTGCTTCTGCCTGCGGTGGCGATATTCTCTGATACAGCAATCGACTGGCATTATCCGGATCAGTGTGGTCTGAATGGTGTCAGTCTCCGGTTGGGCAGTGCGCAACAACGGCGTTGCCCATCCGTTTGATCGCACAAGATTTAAGTGTACAAGGTTTAAGCGCACAAGATTTAAGTGCACCGGGATCACTTCGTGGTTCCGTACACCTCACCGGACATTCAGTTATCATGGTCCGTGATGTCTGGCTCCACAAAACACCACCCCACAGCGGGATGCTGTGCCTTGATTCGCTTTTCCAGTGCATTGATGTGGCCGACAGCCTGTTCAATGGTCAGGGTCGGTACCATCCGGACTTTCACTGCCAGCATGACTTTAGGCCCGTACTGCTGCGTAATGGTATTCAGTAGCTCAAGGATACTGTCATCCTCCCCGATGGCCTGACGGATTGAGGCTTCCAGCGCTGGTTCTGCAGATTTGCCCACCAGCAATGACTGCACCCGTATAGCAACAAAGATCGCGACAATGATCAGTACCACGCCAATACAAATGGAGCCGATCGCATCATAGACCGGATTACCGGTGTACCAGGTCAGGATCAGAAATCCCAGCGCCAGCACCAGCCCAACAATGGCAGCCAGATCCTCACCCAGCACCACAACGATTTCGGCATTGCGGGTATGTCTGAGCCAGTCGCGGAATGATTGCTGGCCACGCATCAGATTGGCTTCCTTCACCGCTCCTGCAAGGCTGCCACCCTCCAGCAGAATGGCACCGGCCAGAACCACCATGGCCACCCAGAGATCATTGAGCTCAGCTTCGCCATGCAGTTTGTGCACCCCTTCGTAGACTGAGAACAGCCCCCCTATGGAGAACAGCATCAGGGCAACGATAAAACTCCAGAAGTAACTGAGCTTTCCGAATCCCAGCGGGTGATCTTTCGTCGGCGGCTTTTCTGCACCCTTCAGGCCGATGAACAGCAGTACCTGGTTGCCGGCGTCTGCCATAGAGTGAATGGCTTCCGCCAGCATACTGCCGGACCCGGTGTAGAGCGCTGCGGCAAGTTTTGATATGGCGATACCGGTATTCGCCAGAAATGCATACAAAATGGCTTTTGCGGGCGAACCACCATTTGCTGACATAGAAAACGTCCCTGAATCTTCAGTTAATCGACAATAATACGCTGCTTACCGAAGGACTGTAACAAATCCGCATCTGCTGCGTCAGAATGACATAACCGGATGATTACGCGGCGTAAAGACATACGCCGGACTTTTTTCAACAGCAGGAGCAAGGCAATGAGCGATCAGAGTCGACAGAGGCGTTATCAGAATCTCGTTGAGGGATATTCGGGTTGGCTGTACCGTTATGCTTACTGGATTACCGGTGACGCTACGACCGCAGAAGATCTGGTACAGGAGACCTTTCTGAGAGCCTGGCGGTTTCTTGACGGGCTGCAGGAGGAATCGGCAGCCAAGAGCTGGCTGACCACGATTCTGCGGCGAGAGAACGCCAGGCGCTTTGAACGCAAGCAACTGGATTATTCTGATGTGGAACTTGATACAGTACCGACTGACAATCAAACCTTTGATGCCCGGCCGGAAGTGCTCGCCTTAAGAAATGCTTTGCAGCATTTGCCGGTCAAATACCGTGAGCCGCTGTTGTTGCAGGTCATCGATGGATACACACTGGACGAGATTGCGGAACAATTTGACCTGCCCAGGAATACCGTGGCAACCCGTTTGCACAGAGCCCGCCAGAAGCTGAGAAAGCATCTCGAGGGAGAAGAGTTACTTATTGCCGATGAACTGTCTTGAAGTCCGCCAGCTGATTCTTGCTGATCCTGCCCGTCTGCCGCAGGAAGCCCGCCTGCATTTGCAGCAATGCCAGCGCTGTTATGGGTTTGCAGAAGAAATGAATCAGCTGAATCAGGACCTCACTCAGGCTTTTCGGGTACCGGTACCGGAAGAGCTCAGTTCAAGGATACTGCTCCGTCATGCCCTCGAGGGCGATCAACCGGAATCCTCGCCGGTCAAACGCCGGGGATGGATGATGGCACTGGCAGCGTCGCTGATTGTCAGCCTTTCCATCAGCCTCTGGCTGAATCTGAACGTCACTGAAGATAAACCTCTGCTTGCCGAAGCCATCCTGGGTCACATGCCCCATGAAGCAGCAATCGTTGAGCAGGCCCATAACCTTACCCACGATAAACGTATCGATCAGGTGCTGGCGCAAATCAATGCCACGCGCCAGGGAGATTTAGGACCGGTTGTCTACGCAACTGTCTGTATCATCGATGGAATGGAGATGGCCCATCTGGCCATCGAAGAGGAAGGCGTGCATTACACAGTCATGCTGATACCGACCGCTGCATTCAGCGCGCCCACGTGGTTTGAAAATGATCGCTGGCAGGGTGTAGCCGCCTCGGGTGCCGGTAGCACAGTTGCTATTCTCACCGACGTGCAGCGCCAAAGGCCGCCCGCCGAGACCCGTCAGAAATTGTCAGATATGGCAGAGAGCTACCAGCGACTGCTGGGCTACAACGCTGCTTCCGCTTCCTGACGCCGCCTTGCCAGCAACCTGCCGAACCAGGTTCTTGGCAATGACTCACCGGTCATCACGTAATGCAGAGCAACCGCATTCTGTAAATTCCACTGCATTTTCCAGCGTGCCCAGTAAACACCGGTAAACAACAGACGGTCTCCGGGTGCCAGCACCGTGTGCTGTGAAGGCAGACAGAAAGCACCCTTTTCATTGGTATGCAGCAACGGAATCAGACCAAGCCCGACATCCCGGTCGGTATGATCGTGGGTCAGATGCTCAAGCCTTACTTCGGTGCCGGCGGCAAGAGCATCACTGACTGCGGCAGCGGTATCAGGCGTTATAGCAACTTCCCAGATTTCCGGCATGCGGTCAGGTGAAATACGCCGGATCTGTTCAATGATACCAAGCGCCCACGCATCTTCATGAGCCCTGGCGAGGCTGAGAAATTCGTCGGTCATCGGACAGGTCAGCAGGGTTCTGATCTTTGTGGCCAGTACGTCGCTGGACTCCATGACGATGTGCGCACCGCAGTGGCGGAATAAGGCGCGATTGGCATGTTCAGTCTGCCGAACCACCTGAAACAGGTCCGGGTTGATCTCTCTTGCAGTGACGATAATCGACAGATTATTTGAGTCGTCATTCGCCCCTGCGATGATGCCCACAGCACGTTTAATGTCCGCTTCGATCAGCGTATGAGCTTCGGTGCCATAACCGTAAATCGTGTCTTTCGGTAAACCGCTGCGGGTACGGTCAGGTTCAATGACCCTTACCTCCATGCCCTGAGCCGTCATCTGGCGGTGCAGTGCCTGACCAAAACGGCCAAATCCGCACAATATCCAGTAGCCTTTCGGAATCTGCTGAACATCGGTGAGTTCATGGCCAGATTCCCGGCGGAACCACTCCTGCAACTGATACTGGTGCGGAGCATGGGTCGCCATGGCGAAATTGCGGGCAAAAGTCTCAAAGGGATCAACGATATAGTCTGTTCCGAAGGATGCCATATTGGCTTCAACTTCGAGGTTATCTGCCCGGCAGATTACTTTCAGGGATGGATTCATCACCTTGGCGGAGATGGCGACATGCAGATTAACCGCATTGTCGTCTGTCAGTGCGACAACGCATTCACAGGACGGATGGTTGATACCCGCAAGCATCAGGTTATGTGGATCTCTGGCGTTAGCACAGATGCCAGGCACTGTCATGGGGTGCTCTTCCAGCACCAGTGCATCCATCCGTTCCTGACTGATATCGATGACAGAGGCCTGGGTCAGAGTGCTGCGCAGGGCCCTGACCAGCTGCGAGCCAGTATCCCCGTAGCCACAGATCAGATAAAACCCATCCATAATCTGACTGACCTGCTGTCGGAACTGGTATTCCGTGAAGGCTCTTTTGAGGGTTTCATTCTGCAGCAGGTTGATCAGCGCCCCGATGGTATATATCCAGGTGGCAACAGTAATGTAAATGAAGATCAGGGCCCACATGCGCTGGGCGTCACTGAATTCATAGGGTATCTCACCAAAACCAATGGTGGTTCCCATAAACGAAATGAAATAAAAGGCATGGAAATAATCCATGTAATAGATGTTGCCCTGGTCATCTACGCCAGGTATCACCGTCATTCCCCAGGTCGCCACCGCATAAACGGCTGAGAGCAGCAGTAGCGGCACCCGCATCTGCCGGAGAATCAGAAAGATCACAGTGTTCACAGGATCAGCGACGCAGCAGAACCGTCTCAATGGACAGCAGTGCTACCGAAATCATATTTGCGACGACCGCACCACCCGCCAGTGAGACCATGCTGGAGGTGACACCCGGTGTCATGCCAATCTCAGCGACATGAACTGACCAGCCCCACACAGCGGCTGCAGCGATGAGCTGAATGTCCGCCACCAGGCTTGTCGCCAGCAGCACAGCGCCCATATGTGAGCGATCACCGAACTTAAGGATGGTGGCCACGGCATTGACGAAGATCGCTGCGTAGAGTTCAAAGACATGATGATGATCGGGGTTATCAATATCCCCGATGAAGAAACCGAAATTAAGAGTCAGCGCCAGAATGATCGTGAACGCGAAAACGACTTTTTCCAGATTCATAGGTCTTCCCTGTAGGACAACAACCTTAACTATACCGCTGCGCCGGGGTTTTCGCATTGTTTTGACGTACCTGTGAGCAGTTGACAGGCAGACAATGGCAGCAGGCTCTCACGGGCACCGGTCATGGCTGAAGATGCCTCGAATTGATGCTGAAGGTCATCTATGATCGCCGTTTAAACTAACGGGGAACGATCGTGGCAGAACTGATAGCGACTGACCGGCTGGAAGATTTCAACCGCCTGGAGATGACCCTGCTGGGTGAGACCAGAACAGTGTTCAGCATGGGTAGCGGGCCCGCTGTGATCGTCATGTCCGAAATGCCGGGTATTCACCATCTGGTAGCAGAGTTCGCCCGCAAGGTTCGGGATGCAGGATTTACAGTTTATATGCCTCATATGTTCGGGGAAGCTGGTCGCGCGCCGACACCAGGCTATATTCTGGGGTCTGTTGCGCGGGCCTGCATCAGCCGGGAGTTTTCGGCCTTCGCCGCCAATAAGAGTAGCCCCATTGTGGACTGGCTGCGGGCCCTTGCCGCCCATGTTCATCCCCTTTGCGGTGGCAAGGGCGTTGGCGCCATTGGCATGTGCTTTACCGGTAATTTTGCCCTGTCACTGATGCTGGAGCCCAGTGTGGTGGCCCCGGTTCTGTCCCAGCCGTCATTACCTCTGTTTCAAA
>JAGRIO010000090.1 GCA_020443225.1 Pseudomonadales bacterium | reverse complement strand
GTAGCAGCGCAAACATGGCAAGCAGGACAACGCTGGCGGTCAGGGTAAACAGCCAGTCAAAGTGCGAGAGCGTGGCATCGCGCAACTGATTGGTCAGTTCATTGGCGGTCTCAAGATCCAGGGCTGCCAGCAGGGAAAAGGCCAGCAGGGTAGCGATAGTAAAAACAGACAGGTAGTGACGTGCCCCAAACTGCAGGGGTACCGTTTCACGGGAAGACATAGACACTCTTATTATTGAATTAACAAAAACACCTTACACTTCGCATCCCCGGGTCGCAAACCTGTGTATCCGCCAGCCCGTTCTTCTTTAAAGACAGGTTCTTAATAAAAAGACCAGAGTATCTTTACCTGCTCTTCATCTGACTTATTTTTCCTTAACTCACCCTGCGTACACTGCGCGCCATTCGCTTAGATCGAATCAGTCCCGTTCAGGACGGGTCGAACAAGTCCATTATTCCATTTAGGGGTGAAGCATGAATTCATTTCGCAACAAACTCGCTATCGCTACCATGGCGGCTTTTCTGGTCGGCTGTGGCAGTGGTGACATCAAAGTCAATCCGGTCACGCAGGATAACTCGACTGACAATTCAGTAAACAACAGCAACAACACCTCAGCCCCGGCAGCTGAAACTAATCCCTGCGCTTTCTATGTCAACGATGCAGGACAGACCATTCAGGGTTCATTTGACGGGCTGGATTGCGACTATGCTTCAACGTTCGTAGACGCTGGTAACAATCTGACCCGCGACCTCACTATCCCGGAACTGGACAATGGTGGTGTGCATGTCTTTCGTGGCAGCCTTTTTGTCGGCGAATCTTACGACAATGATGCAGCCCTGGCTGCCGCCGGAATCACCAAAGGTGGCGACGGTCCTGTCCTGACGATTGAAGCTGGTGCGACGCTGGCATTTACCTCTAATGCTGACTTCATGATCATCAACCGTGGTTCACAGATTTTCGCCGCAGGTACAGCTGCAAAACCCATCACCATTACTTCTCTGTCAGATGTTGAAAGCTCCAGAGCAGCAACCCCAACCCTGGCATTTGATGCCGTTCAGCAGTGGGGTGGCATGGTGATCAATGGCTTCGGTGTCACTAACAAATGTGCATACACCGGTTCTGTTGCTGGTGATGATCTGGCAACAACTGACTGTCACGTCGATGCGGAAGGTGCTGCAGGCCTGGATGAATCTCAGTATGGTGGTGCCAACAACAATGACAACTCCGGCCGGCTTGAATATGTTCGTGTCAAGCACACGGGTGCACAGGTTGCCAATGGTGACGAGCTGAATGGAATCTCCTTTGGTGGTGTAGGTTCTAATACGACTGTAAACAATCTGCAGGTCTATTCTACTTATGACGACGGCATCGAAATGTTTGGTGGCGCCGTTAACATCAACAATTATGTTGCAGTCTATGCCCGTGATGATTCGCTGGACATTGACGAAGGTTACTCAGGTACTGTGACCAATGCGCTGATTATTCAGGCAGAAAGTGATGGTAACAGCTGTATTGAGGCAGATGGTATTGGCTCATACTCCAGCCTGAGCGATGCACAGATTGCCAACGTGATTGCCCAGGGCATTAACAGCCGGCCGGTTATCAATAACATGACCTGCATCTTTTCACCGAACAGTGCTGCGACGGCTACCCATGATCCGGGCGCCGGTTTCCGCTTTCGTGAAGGTATCTTCCCGACTGTCAATGATGCACTCGTGATCTCTGCCTTTGGCACCGACGACCCTGCCAGCACAAACTACTGCATTCGTATCGACAATCGTTCGCAGCAGGCGGCACAGGATGGTGACCTGGATATCAACTCTTCAATCTTCTCTTGCGTTGACAAGACCAATGGTCAGTCGCTGCCCAATGGCACAACAGTTGAAGCATTCGTAACAGCAAGTGGTAATCAGTTTGCTACTACTGTGACCGACGACAATGCGACTGCAGCTTCCAATACTGCACTGGTACTGCTGGAAGGTACGCCTTCTATCTACTCAGTTGACTACGCCACGATGGTGGTTGACGGCGCTGCTCCGACTTCGACAGCTCCTGTTAGCGGAAAATCTTACATCGGTGCCCTGAGTCTCGGTGCTTCTGACTGGACTGCTGGCTGGACCTACGGCATCCATCCCGGCAGTCGTGCCAGGGATGCAAGCGGCAATGATCTTCCTCTCTGGTTCGAGTAAAGCGAGTAATCGATGGGTGCCAGTCGTGAGACCGGCACCCTTTCCGGTTTTCAGAATTTTCAACAGAGAAATGACATGAAGATGAAAAATACGAGTATCGGGAGAACCGCGATTCTGCTGGCAGGGTCTCTCGTATTCTTCCAGCAGCCGCTGACAGCAGCGGAAATGGAAGAAATCGTTGTTGAGGGCAGATTGCGGAGTTCCGCAGAGCAACTCATCAACGAAAGGATGGAAGAAGAAGTTGTGACCGATGTACTCGGTGCCGAGATGATAGGCCGGGTAGGTGACTCAACGGTGGCCGCTGCGCTGCGAAGAGTGTCGGGTCTGTCGCTGGTCAACAACAAGTTTGTTTATGTTCGTGGTCTGGGGGAGCGCTATTCAAGCACCACCCTGAACGGCGCAACGATTCCCTCTCCTGACCTGTCGAGGAACGTAATTCCGCTGGATATTTTTCCTACCTCCATCGTTGAAAGCCTGAGCGTGCAAAAGTCGTATTCCGCTGATAAGGCCGCTTCATTTGGTGGTGGTGGCATTGATATCCGCACCAAAGGAATTCCGGATGACTTCACATACTCCATTGAGCTGAGTGGAGGATTGAACTCGGAATCAACTGGCGATCTGCTGAGCTACGCCGGTGGCAGCGATGACAAGTGGGGAACGGACGATGGCACCCGAAAACTGTCTGGTGAAATCACTCAGGCAATTGCCCGTTTCCGGGGTGAAATTGACCCGCAGTCAATTCTGACCACCCTGAGGCAGGAAGGAAACAGTACGGCGACACTGGCCGATGCGGTAGCGTTGAATCGTCAGTTGGGTCTGGGACTGAATCGCAATATCAGTATCAAAGACAAAAGCACTAATCCTGATTTTGGTATCAAGGCCAGTATCGGCAATAACTTCTATATCGGTGATGATATAGAGTTTGGGGTGCTGGCCGCTGGTGGATATGAAGCTAAGTGGCGTGAAACTCACACTATCGCCAGGAATTTTCAGTTTCCAGATCAGCGTTTTGAGGATGAAACTGAATCGACCTACAGCGTAGACCTCAATGCCATCGTGACTACTGGTCTGCAGTATACGGATGATCACAAGCTGACGACTACAAGTCTGTATCTGCGTAATACTGATGATGAAACCGCCATTATCAATTTCTTCAATGAAAACCGTGAACTTGCGGACGGAATCGGGTTCCGTGAATCGCGTATCAAGTACGAAGAACGTTCCATGACGGTTAATCAGGCCAGAGGTGAACACTATATCGGTGCTGCGACCCGTGAACTGCTGCGTGGCTGGGTACCGGCCTGGATTCCGGAAGAAACCAGAGTTGACTGGATGTACACCCAGGCGCGGGCCAATACCTCCATTCCGAATGAAGTATCAGTTGCTTCGGAAACGACCGTTAATGCCACGACAGGTGTTATTGAAAACGCCGGGGTGTCCATCGACAGTGCAGCTGCGGACTACCGCTTCACCGATCTGGAAGACGAAGTCACCAACTATAACTGGCAGGTTGCCTTACCACTGGAATTCTCTGGACAGCGAATCGAGTTAAGTGGTGGCGCTGAACACGGTCAGAAGTTGCGTACCTACCGACAGTCTCAATTTTCACTGGGTGCACTGAGCGTGGCAAACGCCTCAGTACTAGATGGTCCTCTGGGATCAGTGTTTTCTGATACCAATATCACTAATGGTGCGAACGAATTTGTCTTTGATCTGGCAGGCACGAATAACCAGAGTTACATCGCTGCCACCATGACCGATGCAGTATTCGGCAAGATGGACTGGACCATCGACGAAACCTGGAGAATTTCCGCAGGTGCGCGTTGGGAGGACTACCGCCAGATCGCACTTGACTGGAACATCTACGGTTACACGGTCGATAACCCCCAGATCACCACTGACCCGGTGAAACTGCAGAACGCCAGCTATCAGAATGATGACATTTATCCTTCTGTCTCGCTGACCTATATGGGTGAGCTTTGGGCAGAAGTATTTCAGCTCCGGTTCGGCTGGAGTGAAACCATTGTTCGGCCAGATCTGCGGGAAATCACTGATGCCAGCTATATTGATGCCCGTACAGGCTTCCTGACGGATGGCAACCCTGGTGTATTGCCGGCGGATATCCGTAACTTTGATATTCGTGCAGAGTGGTTCTTTGACAGCGGTGATAACTTCACAGTGACGCTGTACCGCAAGGAAATCGATAACCCTATCGAATTTTTTGAGTCAGCGGCCAGTGATACCAACCGGGCCCGGGAAATCATCAATGCGGAATCAGGAACCATTGATGGGATCGAATTCGAAGGAATGAAGTCCCTGGGTTTCCTTGGTGAATATGGTGAGGCTTTCTTTCTGCAGGGTAATGTCACCTTACAGGACACTGAGCTGGTTGCTGGTACTCAGGCAGATGCGCCGACCAATCAGGTTCGTGACCTGGCAGGCGCCTCTGACTATGTGGTGAATCTGGTGCTGGGTTTTGACTCATTTGATGGCGCTCATGCGGCGACTCTGGTCTACAACGTTTTTGGTGACCGGCTTTATGTCGCTGGCCGGAACGGTGCGCCCGACTCCTATGAGCAGCCCTTTCATGCACTGGACCTGACGTACAGCTGGTATCCAACTGATACCATCACGGTTAAGGCTAAGGTACAGAACCTGCTGGATGAAACCATCAGGCTGGAACAGAGCGGTGTCGAAGTCTTTGAAGAAACGCCAGGCATCAGTTATGCCGTTAGTTTCAACTGGACCTTCTGACAGCGATTCAGCGTGGCCGTTGTAAAAAACGCCGGTGCAGAGTGATCTGACCGGCGTTTTTTGTGTGCTGAGGCAGAGGTGCAGGGCCGCCTGCCGTCGACTCAGCCGACGGCGTGTTACTTGCGCCTGCCTTTTTCCTTCGCCTGAGCGAATGCCTGGGCAAAGGCGTTGTTTGCGGGTGGTGAATCATTGCGGGAACGCTGCTGACCACGGTTTCCACCACCGCCACGCTGACCACCTTTGTTGCCTTGCCGTGGTGTATCGCCGGATTTCATCTGGCTGATGTCGTCGTTCAGGCGCAGGGTCAGCGCGATTCGTTTCCGGTCAAGATCTACCTCAATGACTTTGGCTTTCACGATATCGCCGGCCTTGACGACTTCCCGTGGGTCCTTAACAAACTTGTCAGATAAAGCAGAGATGTGCACGAGACCATCCTGATGCACTCCGATATCAACGAACGCTCCGAAATTCGTGACATTCGTGACCGTGCCTTCCAGAACCATGCCTTCGCGCAGATCCTTCATGGTTTCCACGCCTTCCATCAGATTGGCGGTCTTAAACTCTGGCCGTGGGTCCCGGCCAGGCTTTTCCAGTTCCGCCAGTATGTCTCTGACCGTCAGCACCCCAAAGTGGTCATCGGTAAATTCCTCGGCTTTCAGATTGCGGACATCCTTGTTCCCGATCAGCGAGCCGATGGCGTTGCCGGTTTTGCCGGCGATTTTCTCAACGATGGAGTAGGCTTCCGGGTGAACTGCTGAAGCATCCATTCAGTGGATTGCTGCCGCCCCGAACCCGAAGAAATCCGGCAGCCTGTTCAAACGTTTTATCACCCAGTCGTGGCACTGATTTCAGTTGTTCTCTTGACTCGAAAGGACCGTTTTCATCTCTGAAAGAGACAATATTCTCGGCAATGGTAGGGTTCAGGCCAGACACCCGGCGCAGCAATGGTGCCGAAGCGGTGTTCAGTTCCACGCCGACGGCATTTACACAGTCCTCTACAACAGCATCAAGATGGCGTGCCAGTTGCAGCTGGCTGACGTCGTGCTGATATTGACCCACGCCGATTGATTTGGGTTCGATCTTGACCAGCTCTGCCAGTGGGTCCTGTAATCGCCGGGCGATGGAGACTGCGCCCCGAATGGTAACATCCAGGTCCGGAAATTCTTTCGCTGCCAGCTCTGAGGCTGAGTACACTGAAGCACCGGCTTCGTTCACCATGACTTTCTGAACGCCCAGTTCCGGATGACGTTTCATCAGATCGCTGCACAGCTTGTCGGTTTCCCGTGACGCTGTACCATTGCCGATTGCGATCAGCTTAACCTCGTGTCTGGCTGCCAGAACTGCCAGCGTCGCAATGGCCTGATCCCACTGATTCTGCGGTGCGTGAGGATAGATAGTGGCGTGGTCGACAAACTGGCCAGTGGCACTGACGATAGCGACTTTGACGCCGGTCCTGAGGCCGGGGTCCAGCCCCATGGTCGCTTTCTGGCCGGCGGGTGCTGCCAGCAGCAGATCCTTGATGTTTTCCGCGAAAACCTGAATGGCGGTTTCTTCTGCGCGCCCTCTCAGGTCTGCCATCAGTTCGGTTTCGATATGCATGTGTAGCTTCACCCGCCAGGCAAATCGAACTACTTCCGCCAGCCACGCATCGGCAGGTCTTCCTTCATCGGTAATGTTGTAGTGTCGGGCAATGATGTTCATGGCTGGATGCGACAGGGTCTCTTCTGTCTCCACATCGATTTTCAGTTGCAGAAAGTTTTCCTTACGGCCCCGCAACATAGCCAGTGCCCGGTGGCTGGGCACCGCCAGAATGGCGTCTTTGTGATCGAAATAATCGCGGTACTTGGCTGCTTCATTCTCTTTACCCTCGATAACATTACACATCAGTAACGCGTTCTGGTTCATGAAACTACGCAGTTTCTCCAGCAGATCCGCGTCTTCTGAAAATCGCTCCATCAGGATCTGGCGGGCACCATCGAGTACGCCCTTGATGTCCTTAAAGGCATCCTTGAAGGCTTCATCAGTATTGATGAAGCTGACGGCTTCTTCTTCCGGTTTCAGCGCCGGGTCATTGAACAACTTGTCTGCCAGTGGCTCCAGACCCGCTTCAATGGCAATCTGGGCGCGGGTGCGGCGCTTTTGCTTGTAAGGTAAATAGAGATCCTCAAGGCGGGTTTTGGTATCTGCACTGTTGATAGCGCTTGCCAGTTCCGGCGTGAGTTTGCCCTGCTCTTCGATGCTTTTCAGAATGGCGACCTTGCGATCTTCCATTTCCCGCAGATACCCAAGACGTTCTTCCAGCGTACGCAGTTGGGTGTCATCCAGCGCGCCTGTGACTTCCTTCCGGTAACGGGAGATGAACGGTACCGTGGCACCTTCGTCCAGCAGCCCGATAGCTGCTTCTACCTGCTGAGATTTAACACCGAGTTCTTCTGCAATTTTTGCCGGGATATTGATCATGAGTACCGCTTGTCTGATTGAATGGGGAAAGGGTGAAAATGCGCGAGCTGCGAATTATGCCGAAAAGCCCGGAAAGTTAAATCTTGATTTTTGCCGGGAAATAATCATCCGTGGCAGGCAGCAGGGTGAGGCCGACAGACGGTCCAGTGAGCCGGTGCTTCGCCAGTAAGGTAAGCACTTACTCAGCCTGGACAGATCGTTGTGAGAATGAACGTCAACCTGGACAGGCACCTGCAAGGCTGGCTCAGGCAGGGTAGCCGTACCAGCGTCAGATCTGACCCGGATCAGTCCAGACCGAATCCATGGCTGCGAACGTAGGGCCCGACGTTCTCTCGTTCGGGAACTGACATCTGTCTCGCCTTGTCTTCAGACCAGCCGTACATTTCAGCGATACCGTATTTCTTTTTATATTTTTGTTGCGCTTCGGGAATACTATAGCGAGCATCACGGCGTTGATCATAAGCGTCCACTTCCTGAGGAAGATTGCTGTCATCATAGGTGTCGACGTGGCAGGTTACGGACAGCGGCAGGCGCATTGATACAAAGCCTTCTCTCGCCGGATACCCAAGGCACATACCCGCAACCGGAATGACGCGGTCGGGCAGATTCACAATTCTGGCGACGGCTTCCATGTTGTCGCGCAGTACACTGATTGGGCAGCAGCCAAGGCCGAGTGATTCAGCCGCTGTCACAAAAGCCTGTAAGGCGATGCCGACATCACAGACAGCGGCGATGAGATTGTCGAGGTTGTTATTGGCGAAGGGTTTACCCCGTAATTCAGCGATACGCTGAATTCTTCGGCCGTCGGCACAGAAGATAAAGAACTCCGGGCAGCTGGCTACCCAGGGCATAGTCGGAACCAGGCCCGCAAGCTCCTCGCGCTTACCCTTATTTTGTATGTGTATCAGGCTGCATTGCTGCAAATCGCTCTTTGAAGGCGCAGAGAAGGTCGCGGCAAGTAGCTGCTCCAGAACTTCTGCCTGAACTGCCTGGTCAGAAAAAGCCCGGTGAGTCCGGTGTTGCAGCAACGTTGCTAACACAGGGTTAACTTCTGCTTCCTGGTCCGTTGAGCCGGGTCTGCCATAACGGGCTTCCAGCATGCTGCTGAGTGTATCCATTTAAGATCAGTCCTTGTGATTGCTTCAGGCTACCTGCAGATGAGTCTCTTACCGCAGGGGTGGGTGCCAGCATAAGGAACATGGTGTCTGTAAGGCAACTGGCAGTGGTCCCGGATACACACATGTTGTATCCGGGCCGGCAACCGGGTCCCCTTTGGGTCGTACAAAGTCAGGCGGGCTGTCACCTGCGCAGGTGTTTTGCCAGAAACGCCAGCACTTGTTCAAAGTAATTCAGTTCATTGTCGATACTATAGAAGCCGTGAGCTTCCCGTTTGACTGGCAGATACTCAAAGGTTTTGCCGTGTTCCTTAAGCGCCTCAACCAGTGCTTCAGCATGTTCGATGGGTGCCCGTTTATCACGGTAGCCGTGGGCGATAAAAACCGGAGCCTTGATCTTGTCGGCATGATAAACCGGTGAAAAGCGTTTTAACTCTTCCTTGTCTTTACCGACTGCTTCCTGCAGATACTCGGCTCCGCCGTAGACATTGCGAATATCGCCTTCGGTGTACAACATATTCAGGTCATAGATACCGGCGTTGGCAACTGCACAGCGAAACAAATCAGGTTCAATCGTCTGGATCTGCACCGCGCTGTAGGCGCCAAAGCTTGCCCCCATAATGCAAATATTGTCACTGGCCACCAGACCCTGTGCTATAGCCCAGCGGGTACCGGCGATAATGTCCTGCTGAACATGGTCACCCCAGTGCCGGTTACCAGCCAGCTGGTGTTCTCTGCCATAGCCTGTCGAACCGCGAAAATTAACCCTCAGTACAGAGTAACCCTGGGTTGCTAGCGCCTGGACATTTTGATCAAACTCCCAGTAGTCACGGCTGGTGGGCCCGCCATGAACCAGCACTACCATCGGTGCCTTGCCTTTGGCAGTGCCAGCGGCCGCAGTAAAGTAACCGTGAATTTTCCTTCCGTCGAATGAGTCAAATTCAACCGGGTCAGTGACTGCCATTTCCTCTTCTCTGAGGTCCTTGCGGCTGGCGAACAGGCGGGTAACGGCTTCTGTTTCGTTGTTGAACAGGTAATAAGTGCCATCGTCTGTATCGGTTCGGGTGCGGATAATCCACAGCTTGTTGTCTCTGGTGTGGCTGGTGATGTACAGCAGATGTCCGGCAAAGATATTCAGCAGCTTGCGGAAAACCTGAGCCTCTTCGCTGGATTTTGAGAACATCAGGTAACTGGGGTAGCCATTGTCGATACGCAGTGCATAGACACCGTGCTGGTCGCTCGAGCGCTGCACATAGGTGAGATCTACGTCCTTGTTGGTATAAATGTGCTTGTATTCCTGCCCATCCAGCGACAAGCGATGAAGGCCGATTTTGTCATTATCCAGATTGTCTGTGACATAGACATACTGATTGTCAGCAGAGATGGCAACTGCCTCAAACGCATCACCGTACCTGTGCGGTGGAAATTCGATCCAACCGGTTTCCTCGTTGGGCCATGCCTCAAGATACAGTGAACGATCGGGTTTCATGCTGGTGATAAAACGCAGTTGATGATCTGCATCGCTGAAGAAATTCGCGAATGGGTACTGAGATGTTTTCAGATAGTCAGTGGTGAAGCCGGTTTTAATGTTCAGTAGCTGGGTGGTAGGTCGTTTACCGCCATCCGCCGACCAGGGCGTAGCGGCGATCATGATCTGATCTTCATCATCCTGCATCATGTCGACGAATTCGGCCCAGGCTTCATCCGCTTCTTTCTTTTTGAATCTGGAGCCGATGGTACTTTCGCCTGACCGATAGCCGAAAATGAGCTCCCGCTTGCTGCCATCATAATTGACTGCAAACAGTTCCCCATAATAGACCGGTTGCTCCTGCAGCTGGATTTCGTTGACCTGTAACACTATGCGTTCATTACTGCCCCAGGCAAATTTGCCCAGCTCGGTGGTATCGCGGAAACCAAGACTGCCAACCACTGAGTAGTCCTCCATCGACAGGACCCGCAGGCTGTGTTTCTCACCATCAAAGGTTCGCAGGGCAAGCCATTTACCGT
The DNA here is from genome assembly GCA_020443225.1 of Pseudomonadales bacterium. Classification (GTDB taxonomy): domain Bacteria; phylum Pseudomonadota; class Gammaproteobacteria; order Pseudomonadales; family Azotimanducaceae; genus UBA4582. Next base: position 1,112 of record JAGRIO010000090.1, on the reverse strand, counting down.
CCGGAGAAATCTGGACATTGCTGACTTCGGGAATGGCGAGAATCGCCGGTAGCCTAGGTGCGGCTGTCACTGTGTAACTGACCAGCAACACGAGGCAGGCCAGTATAGTTGTTGATATAAAATGGACAGGAGTACGGGTGGGCATACACGCATATAGTCGTGCGCCCGCTGCAAACAGATCAGTCATTATTCATCCTTGAAGAAAGATTCCGAGAGATAAACAGTAGAACTGAGGCGCAGGTAACGCGCCTCTGTTCACATTGTTTATTCACCTTTTTTAAGGTAGTTAATAACAGCTTTTTCTGTGGCTGTCGAGGCTGGCGCTGGCGGCTGGACAAACGATCTGAACTAAACAGGCTTTCTCAGCAGATCGATTCTGTTGGGAATCTCGAATGCGAATCCTTCCGGCGAGGCGTGTTGCATAAAGCGGGATCTGACTTCCTCATAGACGTCAGGTGTAATGGTGTAGTCAGAGTGGGTTACATTCATCACGCCCTCTGCAAACTGTTCAAAGCTGCGGAATCTGATTGCGTTGCGGAAGAAATACTCCTCGGCCAGTTCCAGTGTGCCGTTTTCAACGACGTGGGTGACTGCGTCAAAGGCTGCCTTTCTGACGATCTCTTCATTGTGGAACAGTTGCATAATATCGTTGAAGGGTCCTTCGAATACCGGCTCTGAAATATAGGCGAGTCCTCCGGGTTTCAGTACCCGGCAGATTTCCTGCAGCGCGGTCTGAAGTTGTGCCAAGGGGACATGGTGTAATGATTTGAACATCAGTACCACGTCGAACTCATTGTCGCCGAAAGGGATCGCCTCTGCGCCAAAGCTTTCAAAGGTGACTTTCGGCAGGTCGGTAATCGTCAGGTTTTTCTGATGCTGAATACGATCGACTTCGGCTGCCACGATGTGGGCGACGCCGCAACGTTCAGCCAGCAGGCGGGTTTTTTCCGCGGCCCCACAGCCCAGTTCCAGAATCTGGGCCCCTTCCAGTGGCAGCAGGCGTTCAAGTACCCTGAGTTCGGAGCAGGTATCCTGGATCGCAGGGCCGCAAAGTCGCATCATTGGGCGGCTGTCGTGAGTGCTTTGTGAGGTCATAGTTACATCCAGCAGAG
>JAGRIO010000089.1 GCA_020443225.1 Pseudomonadales bacterium | reverse complement strand
CCCGTCGCCGAGACACCGGAATTCTATGCTGTGGATAACCAGAGCGGAGAAGTGCTGCTGGAAAACCCTGCAACAAATGACCGCCGGGTACTGGCTGCGGATCTGGCCAGTTTTATATCAACTTTGCGCCCCAGTCTGGCGCCACCAGGATTGTACTGATGGAACAACTTATCATCGAACCCGTGACCCATGCCGAAGGTGAGATCCAGCTACCCGGATCAAAGAGTTTGACCAACCGTGCCCTGCTGCTGGCTGCACTGGCCACTGGCGAAACCCGGCTGCATAACCTCCTGAACAGTGCAGACACTGAAAGAATGCTGGAAGCGCTGAATCAGCTGGCGGTACCGCTGGAAACGAATCATCAGGCAGCAGAATGTCTGGTTACCGGCCAGGGCCGTCCATTCACGCCACCTAATGAGATGAGTTTCTTTCTCGGCAACGCCGGCACCGCGATCAGACCACTAACGAGCATTCTGAGCCTTTGCCAGGGTACCTTTCTGATTGATGGTGACGAGTACATGCGCGAACGTCCCATTGAGCATCTGATAGAAGCGCTGAATCAACTTGGTGTAAAGACTGAATATCTTGGCAAACATGGTTGCCCACCGGTCAGATTGCATGGTGGAACCCTGAAAGGAGGTAAGGTTTCTGTCAAGGGGAACATTTCCAGTCAGTACCTGACCGCACTACTGATGACCCTGCCGCTGGCCCGGGAAGACAGCGAAATCACCGTAATTGGCGAGCAGGTATCAAAACCCTACCTTGATATTACCCTGGACATCATGGAGAAATTCGGCGTCCATGCCAGCCACGATAATTATCAGTTATTCAAGGTGCCAGGAGGCCAGCAATATACTTCACCAGGCGACTACCTGATTGAAGGTGATGCGTCCTCTGCCAGTTACTTTTTCGCCGCTGCCGCGATCAAAGGCGGCACAATTCGCGTCAATGGCCTGGGCAGAGACAGTGTCCAGGGTGACATCGGTTTTCTGGATGTCATGGAGGCGATGGGTGCAACCGTCACCCGCACTGACAACTGGATAGAGGTGACGGGCGGCGAATTACGCCCTGTCGACATGGATCTGAACCATATCCCCGATGCCGCAATGACAGTCGCCATGGTGGCACTGTTTGCAAAGGGCAAAAGCAGAATCAGCAACATCTATAACTGGCGCGTCAAGGAAACCGACCGCATGACCGCCATGGCAACCGAGTTGCGCAAGCTGGGTGCAATCATCACAACCGGTGAAGACTTCATTGAGATTGAGCCACCTGAAGAACTTCAGCCAGCGACCATCGATACCTACGGTGATCATCGCATGGCCATGTGTTTTTCGCTGGCAGCCCTGGGGAGCAGCCCGGTGACCATCAATGACCCGGGTTGTGTAGACAAGACTTTTCCGACTTACTTCACACTGTTCAATCAGGTTACTCAGCGCTGAACAGATTGCGCTGACTGGCAATGCCTTCCAGCCTCAGCAGAAATGCCTTGGTGTCTAACCCACCACCAAAGCCAGTCAGGCTGCCATCGGCCCCAACAACCCGGTGACAGGGAATAATTATCGGAATGGGATTACGACCATTGGCAGCCCCCACTGCGCGCACCGCCCTGGGTCTGCCGATGCGCTCGGCAATGTCGCGGTAACTGCGGGTTTCCCCGAATGGAATTTCCTGCAGGGCTGCGAGCACCTGCAGCTGAAATTCCGTGCCATGGGGTTTAAGCCGCACATCAAAGGTTGTGCGCTCACCGGCAAAATACTCCTCCAGCTGCTGGCGGACATCCTCACAAACCTCGCTATCTTCGATCCAGTCAGCCCCGGGAGACAACTGTCCCTTGCCAGAAGGAAAGCCGATATAGCACAGACCATCATCGTCCCCTGCAATTAACAACTGGCCAATGGGGGACTCAACATAACGATATTTCATCTCTGAACTCCTGTTACGGACTGATATTCCAGGCCCGCATTCATGTTTTGGTTCCCGCACCGTCTGGTTGACCTGCAGGTCACCGTCACAATCTTCCAATCCGCAAATTTCATGGCAGCACCTGCGCCTGGCGCCACAGATGCATGCCGGCATATGCCCGCCAGGGTCTCCAGCGTTCAGCCAGTTGCGCCATTTCGGTGGAATTTTCGACTGGCAACAGGCGCTTCGCGACTTTCATGATCACCAGGTCATCATGCAGGAAAGCGTCCGGATCATTGAGCGCCCGCATGGCGATGTACCGTGCAGTCCAACCGCCAATGCCCTTGATCTGTACCAGTTTATCCATCAGCACTTCGCTGCTGGTGGCACTGTCAAAATCAATATCTCCTGCAGCAACCGCGCGGGAAAAATCGATAATTGCTCTCGCGCGGGCTTTGGGCATGGGCAGACTTTCGGGGTCGGCAGCCGCCAGTTGAGCAGGTGCAGGAAAGTATTGCTGGCCATTGATCAGGTCACCAGAAGTCCGGGCGATACGGCCCATGACGGTTGTAGCGCCTTTCACTGAGATTTGCTGGCCGACAATCGCCCGCACGGAAATTTCAAACGGATCCCAGGCACCAGGCACCCGTTGTCCCGGATTCTCTGCAACCAGGCCGGCCATTACCGGGTCTGTCGTCAGACAATCGTTCACTTCCAGGGGATCTGCATTCAGGTCAAATACTTTTCTGATAGTTCCAACAACCTGCATAAGCTGCGATGCATCATCCAGATCAATGCTGGCCACCAGACGATGATTTCCCTCGTCATGACTGACACGAACACTGCCGTAACTATTACCGCTGACGACAGCACGCTGGTAGACATTCCCTTCTACAGCTTCAACCCCGGGAATGGCCCGAATGCCAAGAAACCGGATAATGCCTTCGAAGTCATAAGGCGGGCGATAGGGAAAGGTCAGCGACAGGCCCTTGCTGACAGGCTGAGAAGCACCGCGTATTTCGCTGGGGGATTTCTGATAAACCTGCTGAAAGTGCTCGTTAAATCGCCGCACACTTCCATAGCCTGCCAGCAGGGCAATTTCTGTGATGCCAAGCGTCGTTTCGTCCAGCAGTTTCTTAGCGGTATGCAACCTGCGGGTCTGGGCGACTTCAACCGGCGAAGCACCCAGATGCTCAGTAAACAGACGACTGAGGTGACGGGTTGTCACACCCAGCCGTTCCGCCAGCGCGCCGACTGAACCCGTATCCAGCGCACCTTCGCCAATCAATCGCAAACCCCGGCTCACTGTAGTACCGGTACCGCGCCAGGCGGGTGTTCCGGGTGCTGATTCCGGCCGGCATCGAAGGCGAAAACCCGCTTCCTGCGCCGCAGCAGCGGTAGGATAGAACACAACATTCTCAGGAAGGGGCATGCGCACCCGACAAACAGGCCGGCAGTAAATGCCGGTGGTTTTTACCCCAATGAAAAAGCGGCCATCAAAACGTGGATCTCTGGCCTGGCGGGCTTTCTCAAATACTTCGGTATTCATAGTCAGTCCTGTGCTGAATTGCAAAGGATATTAAAAGTCCTGCAAATTCATCGCTGGCGGTTTTCGGACATAGACTTCAGACGTTGTTTTCACCCTGACTGAAGATAATACAGTTTCTTCCCTCAGCCTTGGCCTGATAAAGCGCCTGGTCCGCCGCCTCAATAAACCGGACCCGGTCACTTTCCGGCAGCGCCTGAATCACATTAACACCAATGCTGACGGTGAGCAGACCAGTAGGATTGTCCTCATGCACTATGCCTCTGGCGGCCAGTTCCGCCTGAATGTGTTCGGCCACCAGCCGCGCACCTTCCTCATCTGTGACAGGCAGCACAATAGCGAACTCTTCCCCACCGATTCTGGCCGCCATATCCGTGGAACGACTGGCAGCCAGTGTCAATACCTCAGCAAGCTGACGAAGCGCATCATCACCCTGAGGATGACCATAACGGTCGTTGTAGGATTTGAAATAATCAACATCAATCAACAGCACCCCGACAGGTTGAATATTCCTGATACTTAATTGCCAGCTGTTATCAAGAAAAGTATCAAAGTAGCGACGATTCGCCAGCTGTGTCAGCGGATCAGTACGGGACAATGCCTGCATCCGGAAGCGGGTTTCCAGACCAGCCAGAAACACCCGTGACAGCCGGTTCACCGTCACGAACATGAGTGAAATAAAGATGATCATCAGCAGCGCCAGGGTAGTTTCTACCCTTGAACCTTCCAGACCCAGTTTGATCACCATGGGTACGCCTATAGGTAAGGCATAGAAGAAGAATGCCTGTCGGTGAATAGACAGCATCACAGCACCAGCCGCAATAATACCGCCGAGGATAACCACCAGAAACGAGCGGGCGTCAGCCGCTTCTGGCCAGATAAAGACGACTGCGGAACCCCAGATCAGTGTCTGGGCAAAAGTCATTAACAATAACTGGAAATTGCTCGAGCGCAGATCCTCCGCGTCGGCTTCATCCATCCGTCTCAGTACCATACTGGCATGAACGCCCCGCACAATGGCCACTGCGACAGCCACAAGCCACCAAAGTAGCAGATTGATGTGAGGCACATCTTCCCACAGCGTAAACAGGATGAGCGAAACAACTATCCCATGAGAGATGACAGCCGTACGGGTATTCTGAAACAGCAGCGTCAGTGCCTCCCGTTGTTTCAGAAACTCAACTTCTTCTGTCTGGTTCTGTGGTTCTTTCATTGTCCGGTCTGACTCTGGGCGCCCTTGTGGGTGTTCCTGGTCCGGTCTGCTGCATCTGTCGTCTGGATTGGTATGAATAACCCGAATCAGACACAGTCCGCCACTTCAACTGCACCTCGGGGAACACGCGAGATCAAACCTGAACCTGCCGCCCGGGTGATCGCCCATGGGGCATTGTGCCAGTCACTCAGACAGTTTAACGCTTAAAGACGTTCCAGAACCATGGAGACATCGACAGAAGCCAGGCTGGTATGCAATGGCTTGTCTGCAACCGAATCCGGAGGTCATGAATATCCCATCGGCACTGAAAGACGAGTGGCGGACCATTTGTTAGTATCAGCTGCCTCAGTCAAGGATTTCAGGCAGATGTCCGACCACTCACCTATGATCACCGAACCGCGCCTGGTCGTCAGCAAGTGGCTGAATGACGGTTTCCGCGGGGAGCTGGCATTCGGATTTTCCTTCCGGGCAGTCCACGAAGCCGGCCAGCCTGATTACCGGCTGCAGGTCAGAGGCCACACCAAAAATGGCCGGCCAGCTTTGCACATTAGCTGTGCAGAAAAGGACATTGCGGCGATGGTTCATCTGGACCAGCCGCTGACACTGGGCACCGTCACCGTACCGAAGCCCTGGGGTGAAGAAATCTGGTACACCGGGATTGAAACCCGGGGCGAATGCACCGCGTCAGGCGTTCCCCTGTCGTGGCTGATCGCTGTTTGCCCTGACGCCATCATGGGAAATGATGACCCGGCCCCGCTGCTGCTGAAGATTCTGGCGCCTCAGGCTCAGCCGGTCTACGGCGACCTGTATTTTGAACTGCACACAGAAAAAACCGAAGTCTACGTGGTAACTGGCATTGACACTGCCGTCTGGCCTGACGGCGAGGGCTTGATAAGGTACGGCTTTAACCAGCCCCTGCTCGACAGTCTGGGGGAGACTGCCTTCAAAGCGGCTTATCTGGCCGCCGTAAAGCAGTACCAGCAAGTCCGCAATCAGATCGATGATGAACTCGAACACCGCCGCATCGCTGCCGGTTACGGGCCGGACGAGGTGGTACCGGTCGCTGAAACAGAAGCGTGGCTGGCTTCCCTGCCTTCAGAACTCCGGCAACTGGAGCTGATCAGGCGCGCAGACATGGAGAAATACACAGCTACACGTACATTGACAACGGGATCAGTCATTCAGGTTCAGCAGCGAACCCCACATTCTTTGCAACACGGGGTACGGGTGGTGGAATTCCAGTCGCCCCACTACGAACGCTATATCCTCTCATTTGCCCAGAAAGTCCTGACCCAGAATCACTGGGATACCGAAGAGGCTCTGCAACTGGCGACGCTGAGCCCGCCAGATCCTGCAGTTCCACAACTGATCAGCGAGACGCACGCGTTCCGGCTGGACCTGATTGCCGATTTCCCTGAATTCGGTGTTGAGCGGCTGACGCTGGCTGCAGGTCAGCGCTTCACCAGCACACGGCCAACCTACCAGGTGTGCATCGGTGTCAGTGGCAGCTCACGAGTCTGCGGCGAGCCTGTTGCACCGGAACAGGGATACCTGATTCCCGCCTTTGTCGGTGAATTGTCAGTTGAAAACCCGGGGACCGGACCTGCAACACTACTCATTGCCTTTCCTCGCTGAGCAGCTATCAGGCTACGCCAGCGATAACTCAGCACCGGCATCTCCACGCTGACAATGCAGTCAGCACCACCGCCCTGAAGATTGCTTCACCCACAAAAAAAGCCGCAGCAACACGTTGCTACGGCTTTCCTGATGGCTTCTGCCAGACAGTGGACCCTGACAGAGACCGGTACGGGTTGAAACCCGTAAAATGCCGGAGGCTGCAGAGTGACTGATGCTGATCACTGATTCATGATCAGCCTGTGGTCACTCTGACTGCGCAAACGCGGCAACGCCCCGTTCACTCATGATCACTAGCCCAGCAGGTGAGCTACCGCGTCCCGTTCTTCGGCCAGCTCAGTTTCAGTTTCCTTCATCTTCTGCTGGCTGAACTCGCTGATGTCCAGACCCTGAACGATGCTCCAGTCACCGTTGGTACAGGTGCAGGGGAAAGAATAGATCAGACCTTCAGCAATGCCATAGCTGCCGTCAGAGTATACGGCCATGCTCACGACCTCACCGTTGGTACCCAGTGCCCAGTCACGCATGTGCTCGATAGCAGCATTAGCGGCAGAAGCTGCGCTGGACAGGCCACGAGCCTTGATGATTGCGGCACCACGTTGTTGTACGGTGGGAATAAAGTCGTTTTCAATCCAGGACTGTTCTACCAGCCCCATGGCATTTTCGCCGGCAACGGTGGTGTGGTTCAGATCAGGATACTGAGTCGCGGAGTGATTACCCCAGATAGCCAGTCCCTTCACATCAGTCACATGCTTGCCAGTCTTCTGGGCTATCTGAGTGACTGCACGGTTATGATCCAGACGGGTCATCGCGGTGAACTGACGCGGGTTGAGGTCCGGAGCATTGCGCTGGGCAATCAGGCTGTTGGTGTTGGCCGGATTACCAACGACCAGAACCTTCACGTCTCTGGAAGCATTATCGTTCAGTGCCTTACCCTGAACGGAGAAAATTGCTGCGTTGGCCTCAAGCAGATCCTTTCTTTCCATACCCGGGCCACGTGGCCGTGAACCAACCAGCAGCGCATAATCTACGTCCCTGAAAGCGACATTGGGGTCATCAGTCTGAATAATTTCCTGTACCAGCGGGAATGCGCAATCGTCCAGCTCCATGACTACACCGCTCAGGGCTTCCATTGCGGGGGGAATTTCAAGCAGCTGCAGAATCACCGGCTGATCGGCACCCAGCATCTGGCCGGAAGCGATTCTGAATAGCAGGGAGTAGCTGATTTGACCTGCGGCCCCTGTGACCGCAACGCGTACTGGATCTTTCATCTTTTGTCCTTTGGCTTTAGGGTTGTAGCTGTGTGATTATCGTACTGATACCTGTTGAAAGGGGCAGAATTATACCTGAGGAACCCCTGAATAATAGCTATTTTTGGTTACAGGAAGTCCGCATTTCCCGCATGAAAGTGCCGGAAACAGCGGCATCATAACCCCGGAAGTTCTGTCGACTCATGATCTACCTCAACTCTGTTACCATGAAAGACGCAGGCAGACCAGCCGACTTTCCTTTTACGCTGCCGCTGATCGAGCAGCTTGAACGCCTGGAATTCACCACGCCAGTGACCTTTTTTGTCGGCGAAAATGGCAGCGGGAAGTCCACTTTGCTGGAAGCACTGGCGGTCGGACAAAAATGTCCGGCACTCGGAAGCCGCGATACAGTAAGTGATCACTCACTTGAGCCTGCACGAGCACTGGCGGCACAGCTGCGCTTCAGCCGCTCGCGGGCAGCAAAGCGAAAGCTGTTCTTTCGTGCCGAAGACGCCATTGGCTTCACCCGCCGTATTGAGGCCGACATGAAGTCCTTGTCAGCGTTGTCAGACGAATATGGTGAAACCCTGACAGGTTATGGCCGCCAGCTGGCTCAGGGCGCAGTTCAGGGGCAGCGCGAGGCACTCATCAGTCGCTACGGTCCACAACCGGATGCACGTTCCCACGGCGAATGGTTTCTGGAACTGATGCGTACCCGTCTCCATCCCGATGGCTTATATCTCTTCGACGAACCGGAAACCCCGCTATCACCAATTCATCAGCTCACTCTGCTGTCCCTGATCCGCGAAATGGTCAGCCAGAACTGTCAGTTCATCATCGCCACGCATTCCCCGATGCTGATGGCTCTGCCTGGTGCCAGAATCCTTGAGTTTGGCGAAACTATCAGCGAAGTCGCCTGGGATGAGGTCGAGCATGTCGCCCTGACCCGGGCCTTTTTGCAGGACCCGGACAGCTTTCTGCGCCATTTATGACCCTCAGAATCTCCGCTACGCCAATCTCCAGCAAATCTCCATCTTTAATTTTTTTATAAAAAACATAAAGTTACGATACGAAATATCGGCGCGCCCTGTGCCTAAACCCTTGACATTCAACATCCTGATGGTATCGTTTCCGGCCCGCCATCAGAGTGGCCTATCCGGCTGCCTGATTTCCGGCGTACTCCACAAGAGTGAACACCCTGTTCCGGGTGTCTGGGTTACAAGCAGCCCAAGCGATTCTGCTGCGACATCCTGATGACAGCTCACCTGTTTGAGCATTGAAGAATTCTGCCGCGCCCGTCCGCCAAAGACGTCCGGCATCATAGCTACTGCCAGTAGCAGAGCCACAACCGTGGTTACGAGTTAAAGAGTAGGTAGAAATGACGATTAAGACAGAGTTAAAACCCGGTCAGTTTCCTGAGCAGTCAGGACTCTATGACCCAGCGAATGAGAAGGATTCCTGTGGCGTTGGTTTCGTTGCCGATATCAAGGGTAAACCCAGCCATCAGATCATGCTTGATGCCTACCACATCAACTCTCGTATGGATCACCGTGGCGGTTGTGGCTTTGAAGAAAACACCGGTGACGGTGCCGGTATTCTGACCGCCCTGCCCCATGGCTTTTTCCGCAAACTTGCAGGTGAGCTTGGCATTGAGCTACCAGCACCCGGTGCCTATGCGGTCGGCAATATTTTCCTGCCCCAGGATGCGGAAGAACGCGCTCACTGCAAGGAAGAGATAGAAAAGATCATTGCCGCTGAAGGTCAGGAATTCCTGGTCTGGCGCAAAGTGCCGACCGACCCGGCAGGCGCAAACATTGGTCCAGCCGCACTGACGGCTCAGCCAGATATTGAACAATTGTTTATCGCCGCCAACGGTCTGTCTGGTGATGACTTTGAGCGCAAGCTGTACATCATCAGAAAGCGCTTCACGACTGCGCTGAAGAACAGCAGCAAGCAGCTGTCACAGGGCAATCTGCTGTATGCCTGCTCTTTGTCGACCAAGGTCATTGTCTACAAGGGCATGCTGACACCTTCGCAACTGTTCCCTTTCTACCAGGACCTGACCAACACCGAGTTTGAAACCCATCTTGCGATGGTTCACTCACGGTTTTCCACCAATACATTCCCGTCCTGGGCCCGTGCTCAGCCGAATCGTTTCATGAGCCACAACGGGGAAATCAACACCCTGCGCGGCAACAAAAACATGATGACCGCCCGGGAAGGTGTCGTCAGTTCACAGCTGTTTGGTGATGACATTACCAAGTTGTTCCCCATTGTAGAGCCGGAATTCTCCGACTCAGGTACGTTTGACAATGTCCTGGAATTCCTGCTGATGTCTGGCCGCACGCTGCAGGAAGCGGTCATGATGATGATTCCTGAAGCCTGGCAGTCAGACGTCAATATGTCTCAGGCCAAGCGGGAGTTTTACGAGTTCAATTCTGCCCTGATGGAACCCTGGGATGGCCCTGCCTCCATCGTATTTACGGACGGTCACTATATTGGTGCAGTGCTGGACAGAAACGGCCTGCGACCCAGCCGCTACTATATAACCCACGATGACAAGGTGATCATGGCGTCTGAAGTAGGCGTCTTACCGGTTGATCCTGCCAACGTGAAAATCAAGGGCCGGCTGCAGCCAGGCAAGATGTTCCTGATTGATTTCGAACAGGGGCGCATGATTCCCGACGAAGAACTTAAGCAGGATTTTGCTAACCGACGCCCCTATGGTGAATGGCTGAACAGCCAGAAGATTCATCTGGGCGAGATTCCGACCATTCCCGATAACCACGGTTTTAACCCGGACACGCTGCTGCCCAGAATGCAGGCCTTTGGCTATACCGTTGAAACCATGCAGTTCATGTTGCTGCCAATGGTCACTGAAGCCCGTGACCCACTGGGATCTATGGGCAACGACTCAGCACTGGCCTGTCTGTCAGACAAGTCACGCATGATCTATGACTACTTTAAGCAATTGTTTGCCCAGGTAACCAATCCGGCCATTGACTCAATTCGCGAAGAAGTCGTGATGTCGATTGAGTGTTTTATCGGCCCGGAAGGCAACTTTGCTGGAAACGACCGAACAACACGCTCACCGGCTGGCAATGCCGCACCCGATTCTTTCCAATGAAGAGCTCAGCTCACTGCGCCACATGGATTACCGGGGCTGGAAAACCTGCACCATCGATATCACCTTTGACAAACATGAAGGCAAGGATGGCATGATGGCGGCGCTGGACCGGATCTGTAATGAAGCAACCGATGCCATCGCTAAAGGCTATTCACTGATCGTGTTGTCCGACAGGAACATTTCTGACACGCGTATTCCTCTGAGCGCCCTGATCGCCACCGGTGCAGTACACCATCACCTGGTGGCATCTCATCAACGCACCCGCATTGGTCTGGTGCTGGAAACCGGTGAAGCCCGAGAAGTCCATCATCACTGTCTGCTGACAGGCTATGGCGCTGACGCGATCAACCCGTATCTGGCTTTTGAATCACTGTGGCAGGCAAAACGGGATGGTTTGCTGTCTGATGCAGATTTCCCCACAGACGATGACATTGTCTATGCCTACCGCAAAGCCGTCGCCAAGGGCATGCTGAAAGTTATGGCGAAAATGGGCATTTCCACCCTGCAGTCGTACAAGAGTGCGCAGATTTTTGAAGCGGTTGGCCTGGCCAGCGAGATCATCGATCGGTGCTTTGTGGGCACCGCCAGCCGGGTTCAGGGCGTGGACTTTGACGTATTGTTCGCCGAAATGGCGCAGCGTCATCAACTCGGTTATCCGAAACGCGGCGCCAATCTGATTCCTGTACTGCCGAATCCGGGTGACTTCCACTGGCGTCGCGAAGGTGATGCTCACATGTGGGATCCGACAGCAATTTCAACGCTGCAAAACGCCACCCGTACCAACAATCAGGATGCTTACTGGGAATTTGCCCGTCATACCAACGAGGAAACGACCCGGCGCTGTACCTTCCGCGGTCTGCTGCGTTTCAGGGAAGGTGTCAATGGCGGTCCGATTGCGCTTGACGAAGTGGAGCCAGCGAAAGAAATCGTCAAACGTTTCTGCACCGGCGCGATGAGCTTTGGCTCGATTTC